>JAMOPC010000133.1 GCA_027064845.1 Desulfurococcales archaeon
TTTGTATTACCACAAGCAATAAAGACACGAATCCTTGTATCAATGAATGCGAGAGAATTAGTGGAAAGTTTTCTCCCATTAAGAATGTGTAGTCATGCACAATGGGAGATCAGATATATAGCTTGGAGTTTATGGAGAATATTGAAAAATATACATCCAGATATATTTTCGTATACTGGTCCGCGATGCGTATTATACGAGAACAGGATAAGAGATGAACCGTGTAGGCTAGAAGATTTTATTAAGGGATCGTGCTTCTTTAATATTAATCGATGCCCTGAATTAGTCCCTCGAGAAGGAATTATTCAATGTCTAATATATGCACAAAAAGATCCTTGGGAAGAGGCTATCAAAAATGATCTTAAGTGATTGGGATATAAAAGTATATATCGAAAAAGGACTACTTGTTATAAATCCATTGTTCAACGATACAATAAGGGAGAACGGAGTAGATCTTAGATTCGGTTATCAGTTCTGCAGATTCAAGAAAAGTAAGGAACATGTAATAGATTCTAAAAAAGACCCTGTAGAAGAGGTTCTGGTTTGTGAAGAAACTGATGAAGAACATGGTTTTGTGATTTATCCTTTGGAACATGTATTAGCAACAACTCTTGAATGGGTAGAATTACCACATGATCTCGTAGGTTTTGTTAACTTGAGGAGCACATTTGCCCGATATTCTTTGTATATCCCACCAACAATTATTGATGCTGGTTTTAAGGGAAATGTAACTATTGAGATAATTGGGGGAAGCATACCTGTAAAAGTATATCCGAACCAGAGATTTCTCCATGTCATTTTTGCAAGAACAAGTAGCCCAGTCTTTAAACCCTATCGTGGAAAATACCAGGGACAAAAAGGTGTAACTCCTCCAAAGCCTGATTGATTCATTTACTCAATCATTTCTTTTCCCATAAGTTCTCTTCCGAAGAATACCCCTATTGATCCAATTATATGAATTAACGCGAAGAACATAAAGACTGTTTCCCAAGAACCTAGATATGGGACTATATATGGGCCTATTATTCCACCTAGTCTACCTATAGTTGATGCCCATGCTGTACCCATTACTCTCATGTTTGTGGGGTATTGTTCAGGTGTATATGTATATAATGCCGCCCAAGCTCCTAAATCGAAGAAACTAAGTGTTATACCAGCTAATATGAATAATTCTACATCTCTTATACCAGCTAATACAAATGCTGCAATTCCTGTAAAGACCATGTATGTAAATAATACTTTTTTGCGCCCTATCTTATCAACTAAGTATGCTGCACTGTAATACCCTGGTATTTGTGCTAAAGTTGTTATTAATAGATAATCGAGTCTATGTTTACTTAGATAAAGAGATAAAGACTGATAACCAAGTTCTGTCCCCCTTTGTACTAAGAGTTTGGGATACCATATGAATATGCCATAATATCCCATGGTTATGGTAAACCATAGTATCCATAAACCGATAGTGACTTTTTTATAATCAGAAACAAAGAGTTTCTTCAAACCTTCAAACATACTTATTCTTGGACGAATCTCGGGTAGAGGTATGCCGTATTTTTCAGCTAGTTTGATTGCTTCATCTTTACATCCAATGCTCAATAAGTATCGGGGGCTTTCCTCAACCCATAACCCAATAATACTAAACAAAAGTGATATTATACTAAGTAGTATTCCGTAAAGTAGCCAACCAATACCATTCAGTAACAAATAGGCGAGACCAACTGCTATTAACCAACCATATGCCCAACTACTCTCTAACAAGCTAATTCTCTTGCCTCGATTTCTCGGAACACTATACTCTGAAACAAGGCTGGCAACTACAGGTAATAATCCACCCATTCCTATACCTGCTATAATCCTCCATATTATAAACCAAATAGGATCTATTATTACATAGGATAGTATACTCGAAACACTTTGGATAATAACAAAAAGCATTATTGTTTTCTTTCTCCCCAACCGATCTCCAATAAAACCACTAATTAACGCCCCAATAAACATACCTATTAAGCTAGAAGAACCAATCAATGCCTTTATATTGACACTAAGCATACCCAATTCCTTTATCAAACCATTAATAACAAAACCCAAACTACCCAAATTAGACGATACACTCATCCATAAGAACATTGATAAAAACAAGATCTTATCAAACAACTTACTAGAATTCAATATTAACTACCCCCAAATGAATAGGAGCTTGATAAAATATAGTGCCGCCGCCGGGATTTGAACCCGGGTTTCCCGCGCACGGGCCTTAGGATAACCCGTGGACACGGGCTCGAGAGGCCCGCATACTTGGCCGGGCTATACTACGGCGGCTTCTCGGTATTTGTGTGTATGTTGGTGGCGTTTATTAACTTTACTTTGCCACCTATATATTGATTTTCAGATCTTCTTTATCTAATACAATGCTTCGAGTATATGGATCAAAAAATACGTTGAAAGACTTGATCATCACACCGTTCTCTAGTGCCTTTTTTAGAAGTAAAGCAATTACTGGGTCGCCTTCTATAAATGGCTTAAACCCTTTCACAAAAGGTAAACCAGCAACAAAAACTATTAATGACTTAAACCCCTTTCTAGATATCTCTATTAATTTTTCTATTTGTCTCCTACCTCTAATTGTAGGAGCATCAGGATATGATGCATACTCATTATTTATTCTCAATACAGCACTTTTCAATTCCGTATATACGGGTTTATCTCTGCACTTTAACAAATAGTCAAGAATAACGTTTTCAATCCTTATATTTCGTCTTATTATAGAACAAGGTTTTAACCATTTGATGTACTTATTATTAACGATTATCTCAAAGGATTTCTCTTGAAGAAATGTATCAATTAATGCACCATAACCTCTATCACGTACTGCGAATAATCTGTATTTTAGCTTCTTACCATTAATAGGTCTACAAAATCCCTGCTTGCCTTTTACTAAATATTCTCTCAATCTACC
>JAMOPC010000134.1 GCA_027064845.1 Desulfurococcales archaeon
GAGTTAAAACCATTATTGAAGAAAATGAAAAGAAGACAATCACTTATGAGAAACTCCTAGAACTAGATCCACATATAGCCACAAATGTTGAGATCAAGAACAACAAACCCATTCTCATCAATACATCCTTGTCAAACAAAAAAGACATAGTAGTCATTGAGATCCCCGGAGATATAAATGAACTCAAGAAAAAAGACCTAGAACTAGTACTTGATTGGAGAATTAAGCTGAGAAAAGTATTCGAATACTACTTGAATACCCAGGGATACATAGTTACCGGTTTCATAACCATGGTTGAAAGGGGGCTTCGAAGAAGCTTCTATATATTATGGAGGAGAAATATTGAAGTGATACTCCAAGGACATTATCCCTGGGACAGCATAGTTGGAGAGGAATCTTCATGAAGATCAAGAAGATCAGGATATTCCACGTAGTTATGAAGCTCAAGGAATATTTCGAGACAAGCTTCGGCGGCATGCTTGATAGGCATTGTGTCATAGTGGCAGTTGAAGATGAAAACGGGATTATTGGTTGGGGAGAAGCCCCAGTAGATGATGGTCCTTGGTATAGTTATGAAACCGTAGAGACTACTATGTATGTATATAATGATTTCATAATACCGTTGCTGAGGAAAAACCCGGAGATCGAGAAACCTTGGGAATTCTTTGATCGCGTGAAGAGAGTTAGAGGATATAGAATGGCTAAAGCTGGGATCGAGTTTGCGTTATGGGACCTATATGCTAAGCAGCTTCAAATACCTTTGTATAAAGCAATTGGTGGTGTCAGAAAAGTCGTTGAATCCGGGATAAGTATTGGGGTAATAGGAGATATGAATAGATTATTGAAACTTGTCGAGAAATACTTGGAGAGAGGCTATAGGAGAGTTAAGATAAAAATAGCGCCCGGTTGGGATGTATTACCAGTAAAAACTATTAGGAAAGAGTTTGGAGATATTCCGCTTCAAGTAGATGCTAATGCAGCGTATACATTGAAGGATTTAAAAGTCTTCGAGGAACTAGACAAGTATGATTTACTAATGATAGAACAGCCCCTATCCTATGAGGATTTGTATGAACACAGTATACTCCAATCAAAGATAAAAACACCAATATGTCTAGATGAAAGCATCAAGAATATCCATGATGCACAAGCAGGTCATAAACTCGGAAGCTATAAGATAATAAATGTTAAACCAGCACGAGTCGGTGGCTTAACAGAAACAATTAAGATCAATGATTTTGCATTGAAAAACAATATACCAATATGGATCGGTGGAATGCTTGAAACAGGCATTGGTAGAGCATTCCAAGTAGCTTCTGCAACCCTGTCGGCAGTAAAGTATCCCAACGATATATCAGAGTCAAGTAGATATTATGAGGAAGAAATAGTTGATCCTCCATGGACTATTGATAAAGGCTATATCAGAGTTCCTGAGAAGCCAGGAATAGGTGTTGAAGTCCTTGAAGAAGTACTAAAGAAGTATGTGATTAGGCAAAAAGAATATGTTTTTCATTGAATCATGTATTCATGGATAGGTGATGGAATAACCTACATATATTTTCTTGAATTTCTCGCCAAAAGTATTCATTAGTAATAGTTCTCCCAGGAAACCTGTACAGTGACCTGCATGAACTTCCTCAATACCCATAGAATACAACTTTTCTACAATAGTCTCTATCTTTTCTCTATTCATCGATAATAAGTGGAATCCGCCAATAACGCTATAAGGTTTTGACCCTGTTATTCTAGATGCATGCTCAACTATATTTACTATTCCTGAGTGAGAGCATCCACTAATAACTATAACTCCTTTTTCAGTCTTGATCGCTAACCCTGTGTCGTCGAGGAGCTTGTGTTTTACTAATTCATAGTTTTCAATAGTATAGTTGCTTTCAAGGACTGGTGCAAGTTCTGGGTAGTATCTATTTATTTCACCTAGAAAATATACTCCCGGAGCTATTTCAATTGGGTTCTTTACTAATATGAAATATGCTCCTTGCTCTTCATATTCTCTCCTAGTATGGGGCAAACCTATGTTTAACCTAATATTATTCTCGGAGATGTAGATTGAAGGTTTAAATATATCTGGATGAGCAATAACTGGGATTCTCTTCTTAATGTATTTAAGAATACTTAATAGTCCTCCCGTGTGGTCATAATGATTGTGAGATAATACTATAGAGTCTATTTCCGACAAATTTATTCCTAATAAGTTAGCGTTATGAATAATGGCTTCTCCATATTGACCTGTGTCAAACAATATTTTATGGATCTTGCTGTTTTCATCCATTATCTCAATATAGATCGATAAACCGTGTTGGGCAAGTAAATTTCTTGTTTCATATCCAGCATAATCATCTGCTAGAACAACTAGTCTTACCAAGGAAGCAGTACTCATCAATTATCCCCAATGTAAAGATTCTGATTAACTAAACTAATATTTTCTCCTCAAATAATCTTTGAAGCAAATAGCAAGAAATGCTAAACTAATGCTATATACCAGTGCTGTAATACGTAATGGTAGCTCATAGTCTATATCAAGTAGCCATCCACCAATAACTCTTCCTATACCTGTAGGAATACGTGAGGATAAATTCAATATACTTGTTGCTATTCCCCTCTTATCTCGTGGAACGAGACTTAGTGCAAATGCAGTATATAGTGGACTTGATACATTCATCAATATACTCCTGATCAAGTATAATGTGCTTGCAACAAAGTAATTGTTTACAAGAGTTATTGCTATAAGTAAAGGAATGCTAGACATAGTTGTTAATAAATAAGTTCTTAAAGGACCGCCAAATTTGTCTGCTATGTTTGGTAGTTTAATCATAATAATAGCCATTATGAGTTGTTGTAAGCCAAAAATACTGCCTACTTCACCGCTTGTAACATTGTATTTTGTTGCAAAGTAATAACTAATATTGTATATAGACATTGATGCTCCTA
>JAMOPC010000135.1 GCA_027064845.1 Desulfurococcales archaeon
TATTTTGATAAAAGCTCAGCATGTTTCTCCAACGTGATGAAGTCTAGTTCTCCTGGTCTGCCCTGATGGGATCCTATAACTAGTGCTGGATTATACTTATCCATTACTTCTTTGATCGTTTTCGCGTGTACTCTGATCCTTCTATCGTCTAGTATTTCTTTTGTTTCAGGGTCTATTGGTACATTGATATCTATTCTCATAAACACTTTCTTTCCCGTAATATCAAGATCCTTGAGCGTAGGTATTTTGGGGATCTTCATGCTAACCATAAATTATCACCCCGATAACTTATAGGCATTATAAATATTTATCGTTGATTAGAGAAGCTTGATTATAATTAGTAACGAGGACGGACTGGCATTTATTTATTATTTTAAGACAGACATATAAATTTTTCAAATAGTAGTTATCGCTAGCTTATTTAACACAGATACAAGGATCTTTTCTTTTTCAAAATCTATTCTTAGTGTTATGTCTGCTATATAATAGTTAAGAGGAGTATACTCTGAAACAACTGGGTTAATAATTAATATTTCCCAACCCTTCTTGGATGCTACGTGCAATGCATACTTCAGCTTTGGTAAGTGAGTATTTTCTATTTGAGAGAATAAATCCCTCCTGTAAGGCAGTACAAGTAATAGTGTTGAATTACTTGATTTCTTGAACAATAATAACTGTGTAGCAAGAACATTAAGATCATCTGCTACAAATACAGGGATATCAAAATCAATTATTACAGGTTCTAGGCTATGAAATATCTCCCTAGTACCAGGAAACTTTCTATTGTCAAAGAACATTATTTTCAAATTCTTTTTTCTAGCAATTCTTATCAACATAGACGCTAACTCTACAATATGATTGCTCCAATCACCCTCTATTTCTACTACTGGATAGGGTTTAAGGATATTGTCCAGTTCCTTGATCCCAGTTTCAACCATTACTATAACCCCTTTCATGAAAAAAGAAATATTAAACAAGAAGAGACCCCGGCGAAAATATTTTTCATAATTGCATTAAATATACTAAAAAGAAAATGGTCATATTTTATAGTAATTTCTTTTAAGTAGAAGATCAGTCTATTAAATGCAATCATATAAAATATTCTTTAATACTGCCAGATAGTAATAAAAGAGGAAGAAAAAAGATTTTGTTTTCATAATTCTTCTTCGAAGTGTATGGCTCTTGTTGGGCATACGCTGGTACAGAGTCCGCATCCGTAGCATTTGTGTATGTTTACTGATGCTACTCTCTTTCCTTTCTCATTAACTATTACATGGACTGCGTCGTAGTCACATACTTGTTCACAGAATCCGCATCCAATACACTTCTTCTCATCAACAACTGGTGGTTTTGCCCATACTCTTCTTGGCTCTGGTTTCAAGTATTTTAGTGCTTTTCCTTTGATGTCGAGTATGCTGTCGTATCCATGCCTCTTTAGCCAATCCTTTACTTCTTTCTCGATTCTTCTGAATACGCCGAATCCTTCTACCAAAGCCGCTGTACATATTTGTACAGCAGATGCTCCAGCCATAAAGTACTCAATAACATCTGTTCCTTTACTAATGCCGCCGACACCGATAATGGGAAGCTTAGTGTTCTTAGCTGCCTCAGCTACTACTGCTAGAGCTAATGGTTTGAGTGCGGGGCCACTCATCCATCCATAACCGTTTGGTCCACCAACTATTGGTAGACCTGTTTCTATATCTATGTGTAGTGCTGGTCCAATAGTGTTTGTAGCAACTATTCCGTCAACACCGACTTTTTCCAACTCCTTTACAAGCTCTGGTATATTGGGTGTGAATGGACTTAATTTAGCGAAGATAGGAATATCTACTACTTCTCTTAGAGCCTTAGCAGCTTCTACTACTGGTCTATAGTCTTTTCCAATATAGTGTGTTGAGAACTCAATAGCATTCGCACCAGCCTTCTGGCATTTGGGTCCAAGCAGTTGTAGTTCTTCTGGTTTATAACCAATACTGATAATGAATGGTACACCATGCTTCTCAGCATATTCTTTGACTATGGGATATTCTCTCTCGAAATAGTGTTCGGCAGGTACATCGCTCCAGAGCTCAGCGTTTAGTAAAGCATATATGAATCTATAGTTGCCACTATCAGCATTTACGATCCTAATGTCTCCTGGTCCAAAGGTTTTTAGTATTTGCGCTCTGACAAGGCCACGATCAACGACACCCATACTTGGTCTGGGGACGATTGCTGGTTTAACACTAATAGTTTTTGCAACAACTGCTCCAACGCCATTATCGATTAATAGTTTCATCATTTCAGCATCTCTAGATATTGGACAAGCAGCGTTCATTAATGGGTTTTTCATTTTCAAGCCAGCGATCTCTACTTCGAGACTTACCATGCTACCATCCCAGAACACGTTGTACACTATAATATATTCGGCTCTACAAGAATAAAAACAGTATTATCGAAGAACCCAGATAGGATCTCTGTAATAACGTTGAAAAACACCTGCATAGAATAGTAGAAAATGGATGATGAAGGCCAGGACAACAGATAGTTAGTGAAGAATACCCTTGTTACTGACTTTTCATAAATAATCTACGAAGAATAGAGCGACCATAATAAATTTAATGAATTGATAAAAAGAAATTTGTTTATCTGGGATTTATTAATAAAATCCTTGTTGATTTTAGCCACAGATTGGGTAGTCGTCTGGAACCTTTGCTCTGAAGTATTTGCCTGTCTCGGGGTCCTGGAATAATCCTACCTTAACTCCCTTCCTGCCCTTGGGGCTTAATTGCCATACCTTCTTGGGGACAAGCTCTACTTCTTTCCCGCTGGGTGTCCTGACCTTGACAGGGTCTTTGCATGCTGCCATTTTTATCACCATTATTTTTATAGAGTGTTATGGGATATATAACTTTTACTCAATAGCAAATAATTCATTTATATTGGATAATTACATTC
>JAMOPC010000136.1 GCA_027064845.1 Desulfurococcales archaeon
AAACAGACTTCGACCAATGTAACAACATATATAGAATTGAAAGCCGAATACTTCGTCGCGGTATAAGTATATGTCGAGTAAGAGTAACAACATATATAGAATTGAAAGTGTATTCGGCAGAGTGTACTATTCCCTTAGGTATCGGTAGGTAACAACATATATAGAATTGAAAGACCTGTAATACAACTTGTTTTCCCACTTATTTAAAGCACAGTAACAACATATATAGAATTGAAAGTAAATGTCGCTATTCCATTACTAATACTAACCGATCCCGTAACAACATATATAGAATTGAAAGTATTGAGCTTGATAATGTTCCCTTGTATAGTGATCCAAAGGTAACAACATATATAGAATTGAAAGATTGAATACTATGTATATGTGTAGTCCTTTGCCAGTTTCCTGTAACAACATATATAGAATTGAAAGCTAGCTGTATCAACATATTGTTTTAGGAAGGACACGGTTCGTAACAACATATATAGAATTGAAAGCTGTTTCCACAAAAAGTCTAGACCTCTTAAAAAATTTACGGTAACAACATATATAGAATTGAAAGGAAAACGACCCAGCACAACGCATCCTCAAAACAGCATAAGTAACAACATATATAGAATTGAAAGTCAGCCGATGACGGAAAATTGGTTGGTACTTTGAGAACATATGTAACAACATATATAGAATTGAAAGAGGTAATGGTGTAATACGCTTAGTTCTTTCTCTACTTCTGTAACAACATATATAGAATTGAAAGTACCTAGCTTTGATTGTAATTCGGACTCAATATATGACTGGTAACAACATATATAGAATTGAAAGATTATTATTGCCATGTTTTATGCTTGTTGAAGCTTGTAAGCTCCTAAGGGTAGTATCTCATAGCTTACTCGAGGGGGATCGTGATGAATCCAGCCGTAGTAGATATAATTAGCTATACTTTGACGCATGAAGCTATGGAAAGGGTAAAAGATAAAAAGAAACTAGCCAATAGTCCCTAAATAATTTATGTAGTCTTTTGGGTGAGGACATAATAGCTTTTTGAGAGGGGGAAGGGCTTATAACTTGTTGAGGCATCTATGTGGGTAAACCCCCCGGTTTCCAGCGCAGTGTTCCTCCTGACTCTTAGCTCTATAGCCCCTCTCATGAAGGTGTCTTGGCTAGGGATTGATCGTGATTCCTGGGCGTGAACTGGGGAGTTCTCCAAATTCTTGGCCATCTCTTTCTGGGGGCTACTGAACCCTCTCATGATTAGGCTTTTCTTTGTTAGTTAGGTTCTGGTTTTAGAAGCTGTTTTGGGGAGTATGGGGAATTAGCTAGTCTCTAAAGGTTGTTCTTGGAACCCTTTCTTTTTTGTTTTCTTTATTTATTAATTAGGAGAATATCCTTGCCAAGAAATAAACAAGTTAACGGAATTCTTCTAAGCTCTATCAACATTACCTATTAGTTTGTTCGATCTATGCCTTCCGATCAAGAGGCTTCGGGGACTCTGAAGCTTGATGCTTATCTCCCTTTTACGCCGCTCATATCTTTCAAAAATTTTCCTCGGTTTCCCTCACCGATAGGTATACCTGTGTAGATTTTTATCTCTATGTGTCCTAGGCCTATTGATCTGCTTGATCCGGCTCCCATTATCTGGGCGTGAGATAGTATGTTTTCTACTAGTAGTTTCTCGTCTTCTGATACGTTTTCTAGGTTTACCCAGTATTTTACGTAGCCTGTGAGTGTTGGTATTTCTTTGTTGTCGTAGAGTATGTTTATTTGCTTGACTGTTTTCCAGTAGGTTTTGCTCTCTATTAGTACATAGTTTAGTATGTCTAGTACTCTCCAGTAATCTGGTCCTCTCCTATACATTCTGGTTATTTCTCCAGCGTTGTAGCTGAAGAGTATTCCGGGCAGTATGTTTAGTCTCTTATATGGGCTTTTCCTATAGGGGTCTATTGGCTGTATTGGGGAGCGGAACATTACTTTTACAGCTACCGTATCGTCTAGTCTTATTAATGGGTTCTTATTCGGTAACTTGTATCTCTCAACATTTATACTCGTAATAACCCATTCCGTGTTAAACAACTCTATACTATTAGCACCCACTACTGCCTCCAACACCATCTCAGAGATCTCCTCTGTACACGATACTGTGAAGAAATATTCTCTATCAGGACTAGCCTCCAAGACCTTGTTCTCCGCATCACTCCTCTTCCATAGAAAAACTAGTTTACCCCTCTCATCCCGATAGCCTAGTGGAGATACGTGTATTGGTTTAGGCCTACCACCCAGGCTCTCCTTAAAGATCTTCTCCAATAATGGATTACTCTTGATCAATAGGGATTTAACCACCTTACCACTAAAAGAAGGTAAAACCGCTGGATTAGAGACAACAACACCGACACGAGCCACGTAGTAGTTGCGTGGTGGGGCTGAAAACAATATCCTCTTACCATCTAGACTCGAAACAATCAATACAGACTCACCTAAAAACCCTAATTCTGTGTCTCTAGTATTTTTAGTAAGGATTCGCCTGCGGGACTCAGATAATATTTGTTCTCCTTTCTAACCACAAGGTTTCTAGAACACAGCTTCTTTAATACTCTGTGGATCGTTGAGGTTGGCTTGACCAGTTTATCAGAGACCTCTGTTAGGGTCAGTCCGGGCTCCTCTCGCAGTGTTTTAAGTACTTCGAGTTCTGAGGATGAAACCCTAGTGTCTAGAAACATTTCTTCGCCTCTTAGAATAATTACGTAGTCGCCGGTTTCCAAGTCTATTCTTACCCTGAACTTCTTCCTCTCATCTAGTGGTAATAATATAAAACCAGTATAGGTTTCGATAACGAGTGCTCTTAACCCACCACCCAAGCATAATACTGCGTAATCCTCAGTATTATTAGCTACCTCGCGGAGGAGCATATGGATCATTGCTACTGATCCCC
>JAMOPC010000137.1 GCA_027064845.1 Desulfurococcales archaeon
TACATTATGCCTAGAAACTTATTATTATCATAAACCCGTATGCTTACTAATAAAATTTATATTTAAATCATAATGTTTACTTGTTTAAAGAAGAGTTAATGTGGTGATTCAAAATAGTTACTTGGAAACACTTATTATGTAATACAAAGGTTTTTGGATGCTGTAGTGACGAGAGATCAGATTATTTAATAATTGGTTTACCGCTTGAGATATCAACAACTTACAAGACTGGTACAAGATTTGCTCCAAACAGAATAAGAGAAGCATCATGTAATATTGAGTACTTTTCATTACAAACATGGACTTCTCTAGAAAATATTTGTTTTAATGATCTAGGCGATGTGGTTGTCTCACCAGGCGATATAACTAGTTCTCTAAACAATATAGAAGTAGTTGTTAAAGGGATTCTCGAAGAATATCCTAATAAAAAATACTTCTTTATAGGAGGTGAACATTTAATAACGTATCCTATAGTCAAGGCTTTCACTAACTACGAAGGCATTGATGCATTAGTAGTATTTGATGCTCATACTGATCTTAGATACGAATATCTGGGATCAAGAATTAATCATGCCACGGTTTTTAGACGTTTACTCGAAGAATCATCTCTTAATATATTATACATAGGTTCTAGAGCATTATCGTTGGATGAACTAAGCTTTATTGACGAACATAGAGATGTTATAAAGCTCATTGATCCCTATACACTATATTCTGCGGAAGATGATTTATTAAGCATTATAAAGAACTACATAGGTGGAAAGAAGATATATTTATCAATAGATATGGATGTATTTGATCCTGGATATGCTCCTGGAGTGTCTAATCCAGAGCCTTTAGGTATTGATCCATTTATATTCTTGAAGTCTGTAAAATACGTTATGGAATCAGCCAGTAGAATAATAGGTATTGATATTGTAGAAGTAAATCCATTAATGGATGTAAATGATATAACTTCTCTCTTAGCATCTAAAATAATATTTGAAATAATAGCTTTGATTAATAGAAAACATTGCACAATACAATAAATTATGTTTTATTAGATAGCTTTGACTAGTCTATAACTCCTAGCAACTTTATACACTATCTCGTATCCACAATATGGACAACGTACTCTTTGTTTACCATAAATAAGCATTTCTTCGGCATCAAATTCTTTTCCGCAATAACCGCACTTGTATTTAACCATAATTAGCACCCTGAAACCCAAAATATGTATACTGGGATATAAATTTTTATAAATCTCTCTTGGAAAAGAATAATGTATAGTTGTAAATTAAAAAGGTATTATGGTTGGAAAAAGATATGGAAGAGGACTTTTCATCAATATATGGTGGATTACCTCCAGAACTGGTTGAACAACTAGAAAGAGAACAAGTTGTCATAAAAATAAGACTTGATCGCAGAAAGTTCGGTAAAGAAGTAACTGTTATTGAAGGACTTAGTGGTAGTAAAGATGAATTAAAGAAATTAGCTAAAAAACTTAAATCAAAACTAGCAACTGGTGGAACAGTAAAGGAAGGTAGGATAGAACTACAAGGTGATCACAGGCATCGCGTTAAGGAAATACTGATAAATGAACTAGGATATCCTCCAGAAAACATAATGATAATAGATTAGCGCTTCTTTAATGAAAAATAATAAATAAAAATTTTTATTGAGATGGAAGTTCGATTCCCAGTTCTTTAGCCAGTTCTTTATACCTATTTCTTACAGTTACTTCAGTTACTCCAGCTACATGTGCTATTTCTTTTTGTGTTCTCCTCTCTCCGGATAAAAGTGCCGCTATATATACAGCTGCAGCCGCTAAACCTGCTGGATCTTTTCCGGCAGTTACTCCTTTTTCTCTAGCTTTATGGAGTATCTCAGCAGCTTTCTTCATTACAGCTCCGCTTAATCCGAGAGCATGTGCTATTCTTGGTATAAAGTCTATTGGGTCGCTTGTTTGTACCTTAATGTCCAATTCTTTGAGTAGTAACCTATAGCATCTTGCTATATCTTTTCTACTACTCTTTGTATGTCTTGCTATTTCATCCAGTGTTCTTGGAACTTTTAGTTCTCTACATGCAGCATAAATGGCTGCAGCTATAACGCTTTCAATGCTCCTTCCTCTGACAAGTCCTTTTTCGACTGCTCTTCTGTATATTCTTGCAGCTTCTTCTTTGACGTTTCTTGGAAGATGTAATAGATCAGATAATCTATCTAGTTCATTCATTGCTTGTGCTAGGTTTCTCTCGATACTGCTCTGAATTCGTGATCTGGCTTGCCATCTTCTTAGTTTTTGTATTTCGAGTCTGCGTCTAGGTTCTAATCTTTTACCTGTAGCGTCTTTGTTGGAGTAATCTATAGCTGTAGCGAATCCTCTATCATGAACAGTACTTGTAAGTGGACCGCCTATTCTACTCCTCCTCTCTCTTTCTTCAGGGGTAAAAGCTCTCCATTCGGGTCTTTCATCAATAACTCTTTCCTCGATCACTTCTCCTGTCAATAAGCAAATGTATTCGCCACGCTCTGGATCGTATATTATTTGGTCTTCAGGGCATTGTTGTTTTTCTTTTTCAGAAGCATTATCTAAATACACGGTGAATCACCCAAAATTGGGATAGCTATTTTTTACTTGATTAGAACCCTTAAAAACTTTTCCATAAATGTTTTATTTGTACTAAAAAGTGGAATATATTTTTTACTAGTATATGTTTTTTAAACATTACGACTTCTAGGTTCTAGCTCAAAAGATTTAAACCCATTATATTCTATATCAATTAACAGGATAGCAAGCTCTAAATAGCCGGGTCGTCTAGCGGCCAAGGATGCGGGGCTTTGGACAGCGGGTTAGCCCGCTGGAAGAACCCCCGTGACCGGGGTTCGAATCCCCGCCCGGCTACCATTCTTCTATTATAAATATCCTATATTTGGGTGCTAAG
>JAMOPC010000138.1 GCA_027064845.1 Desulfurococcales archaeon
GTATAGTCGATGAGCTGCTTCAGGTTAAAGATAGTATTCGTGAGGAAGCTATTAGGATTACTCGTGAGATTTTAAGGTATAGTACTGAGGCTACGAGACTTATTCATCTCGAGAAGTTCGATGATGCATTAAGTAATATTGTTAAAGCTAATGAGCTTATTGGGAAGTTAAAGAAATTAATGGCTGAGCATCCTGACCTCTATTATAGTGGCTTAGTCTATAATAGTTTGAGCGAGTATGTTGAAGCATATATTACATATAAATTAATAGTCGAGAAAAAAATGCCTTCTTATAATGAATTAAATGTTCCACATGTACCTTATCTCCAAGGATTAGGAGATGTTGTGGGGGAGCTGAGGCGGTATATTTTATCGCTGCTTAACAGAGGAGATGTATCTGGTGCTGAGGAGTATCTTGAAGTGATGGAGTCTATTTATTTATGGTTGAGAAAACTAAATTATCCAGATCCTCTTGTTCCTGGGTTAAGGCATAAGGTTGATGTTGCTAGAAGACTTATTGATGATACTAAAACATTGCTCATAAATACTAGAAACGCTTATCTTGTAACTGAGAGAATAAATGAATTTCTAGGATCTAATTAATAATTTATAGGCTGATCGCGTAGATGCTTGATAATAAGTGTAGGGCTCAACAATAATGCTTGAAATCCTAGTATATTTAGTAAGTGGTATAGTAATATCATTGTTTTCCTCAATGGCGGGAATCGGTGGAGGCGTTTTCATGGTTCCACTTTTTTATTTTCTCGGCTTAAACATTAATGAAGCAGTAGCTACGAGTAAATTTGTAGTAACATTTATATCCTTTACGGCATCTATGAATTATCTTAAGTCACACAAAGTCCCGATAAAACAAGGATTTTTTATTTTACTTGGAATGGTTCCAGCATCGTTTATGGGAGCTTATTTGTCAAGTGCTCTTTATTCTTCATTACTTAAATTATTCGTTGCTTTTTTCATATTATATTACTCAATTCGTTTAATCCATAGCTATATTCTTAGTAGGAATGGTAGTATTAAGAAAAACATGTTGGATAATAATTCGATGATTATGTCTGCAATGAAATCAGTCATTGTGGGATTATTTTCGGGCTTTATTGCAGGTTTAACAGGGACGGGTGGCGGAGCAATTAACATGCCTCTTTTCATTGGGTGGCTTAATCTATCAATACATACAGCAGTAGCTTTATCGTCACTTACAATATTTCCATCAGCATTAGTTGCTGCAATACAACATTTATCTACTGGAAACGTTGTATTAAGAATCGCAGCACCCTATGCCGCAGGTTCGATAATAGGAGCAAGTATAGGATCGAGAATATCTTCTAATCTGCCTACACAGAAACTAAAACTATATGTATCGATAATACTAATGATTGCTGGAATTAGAATGTTGCTCTCATCTCTTAACCTATTATAAGCATTTGTAAGTACTTAATTCGATGCGGATATAGTTTAATACTGTTTACCAGAGTCTAATATTAATCGTGGAACTACATATGTAGGTAGAGATAATTCTACGATACTATAAACTACTATACAAGGTTTTTATGTTAAGGTCTTATACTAGTTATTTTAGACTTCCCCTAATGACATGTGGTTAAAGATAGTGACATAAGTTTTTTGTACACTGAATAGTGTTTTCGAGTTTGAAGGGGTAAGTCTTGTCATTGTTTACGCAGCTATTAGGTTATTGTATATATCCGATGAATAGAAGTATTATAATATAATGACTTTAATTACTTGAAGGATAGTGACATCATAAGTTTTGTTAGGTTTTGATAGTTGTTCAAGTTATTAATGTTTAGTAGAATTTATGTTAAATGGTTAGGTGACTGGGATGTCTAGGAAAACAGTTGTTGAAGTATGTGGGATTACGAAGATATTTGGTAATGTAAAGGCTGTTGATGGGGTTTCATACTCTGTAAATAGAGGGGAAATCTTTGGTATCTTAGGACCCAATGGTGCTGGTAAGACTACAACAGTACGTATTACTATAGGTATAATACCTCCAGACAGGGGAGAGGCCTATATTATGGGTTACAATGTTCATAAAGAACCTGTTAAGGTCCGAAGTTTTATAGGCGTCGTTCCAGAGGTCTCCAACCCTTATCCCGATCTTACGGTTTGGGATAATCTCATGCTTGTAGGGAAGCTTTACTGTATTCCTCGAAGAATTAGGGTAGAGCGAGCTAAAAAGCTTTTAGAAACCCTTAGAATCAGAGAGGTTTATAATAGGAAGGCAAAGACTCTTTCTAAGGGTATGCGAAGAAGATTGCTTCTGGCTATGGCTCTCATAAGTGACCCTGACATATTATTCTTAGATGAGCCAACATCTGGGCTAGACGTAATTAGTGCTAGGATAATAAGGTCTATGCTTCTAGAGTTAAAGAGACAAGGTAAAACCATAGTTTTAACAACGCATAACATTAATGAAGCTGGTATGATGTGTGACAGGGTTGCTATAATGAATAGGGGCAGAATAATAGCATTAGGTACTCCTGAGGAGCTTAAGATAAAGTTTGGAAAATATATTCGTATCTTACTTCGTTTAAATAGAGAAATAAGTGTTGATGCCATTAAGGATAGGTTTAGGGATAGTAAAATAGTGGTTCGTGGGACACAAATAACGATAATTTGTGGACTAAATGATTTGGAGAATGTTCTTGGTGAAATAGTTAACCTCATTAAATCGCGTAGTCTTAAAGTTGAGGAATTTCAAGCATCGGGACCCACCCTTGAAGACGTATTTGTAGAGCTTATACAAGGTGGTGCTTAATGGCTTATTCAGATATTAGAAATGCCTTGAGCAGAGTACTTACTTTATGCTTAAAGGATGCTAGGCTTTACTATTTTAAAGGACCTACAATAATTATGGGCGTTTTATTGCCTATGTTTCTATGGTT
>JAMOPC010000139.1 GCA_027064845.1 Desulfurococcales archaeon
TACTGAACAGTTAATAACTGTTTAGCTACTTTTCTGATCTCTGATACTTCTTTTGCATACATCTTTGCCTTTCTCTCATCCCTCTTGATCAGTGCTTCAACTACTCTCTGGAAAAGCTCTCTATCTCTCTGGTTTAATTTATCCAAATAATTTGTTATCCTGCCTAAAGCTGTCTTAACCCTATAGTGTGCTATTATAGCTTTCTTCTCGATAGGTTCTCTATCATTTTTGAACCACGACTTTATTTTCTCGCCTATTGTTGGTTCATTGCCACCAAATAGACTTGAAGTCATGGATTATACACCCATACGACCCCGGATTTTCCAGAATGATAATGGTAGAAGTTATAGTTAAAAAGGGGAGGACTCAATTATACTATAAAAGAATACTTGATACATATTCTATGAAATACATAAACAATTAATGAGTTAGGGTGAATGAGATGACAACAGCAAAGCGTAGATTCGTGATCAATAAGTTGCTTTCAAAAAAGAATGTTGTATCAAAAGCAGCTACAAGATATGTTGCAGCAGGATTTAGTGTAACAGTAAATCCTCCTCTAGAGGGAGTAGACTTCATAGCTGTTAAGAAGAATGTTAAATATGCTGGAATAGTTTTATGGAAAAAGAAGAAGTATGGAGAAGAAGTAATATCCAAGGCTAAAGAAATATCTTCTAAGTATAATGTAAAACCAGTGATTCTCCTCTATGGTTCGGGTCCTAGAATTGACAAAGAAATTGTGCTCAAAGCAAAAGAAGAAGGAATTATTATTAGAAGAATTAGGTGATAAACACATATTTTTATATTCTAAGCAATAATAATGTATTCATACAAGTAATTAAACAAGTGTTTTTAAGGTGTTACTATAATGACTAACGACTACTCGTTTCTAGAACAATACATTATATGTAGAGAGGACTGCCCTCTTAGATTTATTGAAGCATTAGCAATGAATGGATTAGTTAAGGAAGCAAGGGTAATTGATTGTGAAAAGAAGGGATTCAAGAAAGTAGAAGTAATACTAATAAATAATTCCAAAGTAACGAGTCAATGTAGGTTCGAGCCAGAAATTATCCAGAGCATGAAGATCATTAATGTATATATTGGTTTCTCCAAGAAAAACAAGGCTTTTGAAAAAATAGAGATTGTAGAATCTAAAACTGGCCTCGATCATGCTAAATAGGGTTATTTTATTCTTCCTTAACTTCTTTCATAATCCATTCCAGATAATTAGCATAACCAGCTATGATCGGCATAGCTATTATTTCTGGTACTTCATAGCTATGATTATTCTTAATATATTCTACTAGTTTCTTAAAAACTCTCATATGGGTCTTAATTATCAGCAATACCTCTTTGTCTTTCTCGACATTGTTTTTCCACCAATAAATACTCATGATATTATCTACAATATTAACACATGCTGCCAGTCTCTCACTTATTATTCCACGAGCTAATTTCTCAGCTTCTTCATAATTAGGTGATGTAACAAATACTATTAACCATCCACCATCCATCAATTTAACCACCACTTGATACCTATTCACATGTTAATCCGTGTTTATTGCTTAGAATAATAAAAGAATCAGCATAGGGGGGCGCTCATCCTCTAATAGAGTCGCCGGTAATACCAGTCATCATCAAGATATCTTAATCTAGTTCTAGGATAATATAATTATAAGGATACTTTATCTATTTTTAAATGTGTTATAAAATACGCTACGGTTAATAAGATGAGTAATAGAATAATAGCGACGTTAGTAATAATAATCGTTATAATGTTTATGCCTATTCCTAGAGCTGAGAACAATTATACTAAGTTAATAATTCATGTAAAGCTATCAGACAATACTCCTTTGTCAGGAGCTATAGTTATAATTAAACCAACTATATATAGCACTCGTGAAGCTATTAACACAACAAACAGCAGCGGATACGTTGAAATATTTATAGATAGGAATGTATATGGAAATAAACCATACCTTATAATAAAGTATTGGATCTATGAAGAAATCTATCATGGCTACATAAACTTGTCAACAACTGCTAAGGAACAGATTATATCGATAAAGTTAAACTATACAACACTCCAAAGAGAGTATAAGGTTATTAATGAATATCTAGAGCCTTTAAATGGAACATATCTCTTAGCATATGAGTCTGGAAATAAGTTTACTAATATCACTGAAGATAGGATCATATCTGGGATGATCCATGTTAATTACACCAAGCACACATTATTATTTAATAACGAGTTAGCCGACAATTATATCTTCATAATAAAGGTAAAGAATGAAACAATCAAGTCCAAGCTATCTGGAATAAGCAACAACACAATAATTATAGATACAGAAAAACCAATGATACAAATCATTGAGAAAAAAGCCACTTATAATAAAGAGAGCAATACAGTTACAGTAATTGTACTACTTAAAGTAGTTGATGGAATCTATAGTGAAAAAGTGCGTTTAAATGGATACATTGTTAACAATAATAGAAAAGCATTGTTCAGAATAGATAAGATCAATGCTACCAAAAAAGATCATTTAGTTACAGTATATTACTCCATGGAAACAACGATACTGAACATCAATATAAGTAAAATAGTTAACATTTACATCACAGCATCGGACCCTACGGGAAAATCAACAATTATCAAAACAATAATGCCTATTAAAATAGTAGAAACTTCACAAACAACTAGTCAAAACCATAGCAATACAACAACACCAATTAATACATTAACAACCACAACAATGCCGGGAGAAGAAACTTCGTCTAATGAAACATTTATTCCAAACAATGTAATTTCCCAACAAAGTTCACCTAACTACTTCTTAATCATAGCCACTATTGCTTTAATCCTACTAACTATTTATCTAGACGTCAAACATTTTCATCGCGAAGAATAAGGTAGTTCTT
>JAMOPC010000140.1 GCA_027064845.1 Desulfurococcales archaeon
ATGAACCCTGACACATTAATGAATATTCTAGACGAATTAATAGAAGCAATAAAGACAAATAACCACATTTATAAGTTCTTGCACATACCTCTCCAAAGCGGCAGTAATAAGGTCTTAAAAATAATGCGAAGAAACTATACAGTAGATGAGTACAGATCGATAATAAAGGAACTAAGAAGGAAAATCCCAGAAATAAGTATTGCTACAGATATTATTGTAGGTCACCCCGGAGAAGATGAAGAAGACTTTTTGGAAACGATTGAAGTTATAGAAGAACTAAAATTCGATCGAATACACCCAGCTATCTACAGTATTAGACCAAACACCCTTTCACCCAAATATAAACAAGTACCGACTAATATAAAAAAACAAAGAATGCTAAAGCTATTAAAGATCATAGAAAAAATAGGACTAGAAATAAATAATAAGTACATTGGAAAAACAGTAGAGGTATTCATAACGGAGAAAACAAATAAATGGATCGGTAGAATTATAAACTATACCCCAGTCATAATAGAAGACGGCTCCGATCTATACTATGGAGATAGGGTTAAAGTCAAAATAACTGAAGCTACGTTTTATGATTTGAGAGGATACCTACATAGTGTCAACCTAACTCCATGAACTCAATCACAGGATTATACTTTGCTAAGCTTTTGCTTAAGCTGTCAGCTAGTTTTATTAAATCAGTTAATCTTATTGGAATTGCAAGCGGATAAGCATTTATTCTAGCTATTACTTCTCCTCTCCCTATTTTATCGATAATTAGCTTCTTTTCGTCAATTCTGAAAACACCTATGTCAACTTTCCTAAGAGAATCTGTTACATCTTCTATAACCCTTATAGGATCGCCTTCCGCATGGCTAAGTTTAATTCTTAACTGAATAACTGGAACATATTCCTTGATTATAGCATTTACAAGCAAGCTATTTGCAACATAAATTCTTCTCCCATATACGTCTTCAATAATAGTGTTCATTAACTCAACACTAACAATCCTTCCATGAATTGGTTTAGGATGATTAGGTAGCAGAATTTCGTAATTTTTTCCTCTAATATGTCTAATTAGTTGAAGATTTATGTAAGCAATGAATTCTCTTATTTCGTAAAAGAACATTACACTAGATAACGCAATAAATATTGCCAATGTATACAAAACTATTGGAGGGGCTACTAGTGACTGTAAGAATGCTGTAATAATAACAAGGATAACTATTACATCCACGAATCTCATAATAGTTGATCTTGTACCTAATGTTATTATTCCTCTATTAAATAATACTGTTAGCAATCTACTAATTATGAACCTGATCAAAATAGCTAGCAACGCTATTATTATGGCTGATTTCAAACTATAAAGTAAGTTCTCAATAGAGAAGGACGAGGTAATATTTGTAAAATTCATACTCACACATTTTCACCCTTTGAAGTATTTTTCTATTTCTCTAATCCTTGATAAGACCAATAACTGATATCCGGGTTGAAGCTCTAGATCATCCATTGGTGGTTTATAATCCCGTCCATCGAAAACCAACAGTATCTTAATATCTTCTGGTAAGTTTAATTCTTTAATCTTAGATTTCACAGCAATATCAGTTTCAGATAAAGAAATTAAGAATAAATTGTAGTCACCTATACTACCTAGGTATAATAGGTTTGTAACAGATTCAAGATAATTATTTATTATCGATGCCACAACCGATGACTGAGAAACAGGTATTCCTAATCCAAGCTCATACAATAAATCCGCCATTTTATGATCAGTTACCTTACCTATTCTATGTGGTACATCATATAGCTTGGCAATTGCTAATACTAATAAATTAACTTCGTTACTACCAGTTAATGCAATAACCATATCTATTTGGTCCATCTGCAGATCAGTAGTATATAAAGAAACATCTGTTGCATCTTTTCCTATAACATATACATCAAAGTTACTTGAAATATATTGTCTACGGCTTGGATCTTTTTCAACAACATATACTTGGTGCTTCTTTAAATCAATTCTCCGTAGCAATTCTTCAGCAACTTTCCCTCCCCCCACAATTAGAATCCTCAAAACTTACACCTAAATATAATTTGTTTTACTTAAGTACTTTCACTATTTTTCTTCCAGCTATAAAACCTATTATCAAATATAACTGTATATATTCTATTCTACCTAGAAGCATTAAAGCCATTATGGTTAATTTAACGCCCAACGGCGATGAAGGACCTACAACACCGACACTTAAACCAACGCAGCCAGCAGCTGATGTCGCTTCAAACAATGCATCAACAAATGAATAACCATATGAAGTTATAATTGTGGCTCCAGTAAATATCATCAAAACATGAATAAGAGCAAACAATAATGCTTGAGAAACCTCGCTTTCATCAATAAAACTTCCATCAATGCGCATAGCTTTCTCTGCCTTACCTCCTATTAATGTTGTTACCGCCGAATGTTTTATTTTCTTACATATTATTAATAATCTGAAACTCTTAATACCACCTGCTGTTGAAAAAACCATTCCTCCAAAATACATTGAAACAATAAGTATTAGTTTAGTAGTAGCAGATAACTTGCTTATATCACCAATACTGAATCCAGTCGTAGTCATCGCAGATACAAGATTAAATGTCCCAGCTATAATAGCATAAAAATAATTTGCTTTATCAATAAATATATATGACAGAATGGTTAACATGATCAAAATTAACATACTATATAAGTATGTCCTAAACTCTTCACTCCGCCATACACCACCCAAGTCACCTCTCAATAGTTTATCTAATAAGACAAAGTTCATACCACCTAGAAACATGAAAATCAAGACAGGTATGTATGTGAGAGGCGCTCTATTGAAGATAACTTGATAACCAGCATCATATGTTGACATACCACCAGTGGCTACAGTGGTTAATACGTGGT
>JAMOPC010000141.1 GCA_027064845.1 Desulfurococcales archaeon
TTGCAATAGCTGTACCATTCGTTAAGAAGAAATAACGTAATCATTTACAAAATAAAACAAATTATTTTTTACAAACATTTCTTTTCAATAATAAATAATTTTAACCTAAACCATAATTTCTTCTAAGTGAATACGAGTATGTGTTAAAGACAGAATTAAAATACTTACCCCGTATATAGATTTTATAATGCATTGGGGTGTATACGCTAATGGCTGGGGCATCCTCTATACTTATCAGAAGGGCAATAATACTTACCTTCGCATTAATAGTTATTGTTTTCTTAACTGGAGTCATAATGGAAGCAACTGGATATGCAGAAAACGTCTGGAGAGCCATCATAGATGCAAGAGTAAGAGCCTATACGTCGGCTCTGCAGCAAAAAGCTCACGGGGGAATGTATTGTGAATCGCTTGGAACACCCTACAAGGCAGAAATACAAGGGGCTTCTCTTCAGCTCTCGACAACTAATGGAGTATATGTATACTCAGGCATATTAACAATACCGATTACTCAGAATTCTCAATTAAACTATACATCAACAAAATACCCCCCGTCTCTACCCACGATAGTAATGGTAAATCCATTGTTAATAATGTCCAATGGTAATGTTGAGTCACCAATTATATATATAAAAATTATTAGACCGGATGGAATAGAAGCAATGCTTTATAATAACACTATTCCAACAAAAGAAATTAACATTACACAACAAACAGGCAAAATAAAGTTAAACACGTCAATAATTATTTCAGCAAATACAAACTTACTAGCTAAGGACTTAGCGGAAAAACTCTCAGAAAAATACTTGGGCGGAGAAAAACTAACAATACCCAAAGGTGAAATTAGAAAATACTTATACTCCGTACCATCTAAGAATGCAACAAAAATATCGCTCACACCTCTCTATGGTGATTATAAAGTAGTGGTTCAACTAATGTATGGGCAGAAAGTAGAGAATCCAATAGATTTAATAGCGATAAAAGTAGAGCCCCCAACAAAATGCCAGCCAATAACACAACTAATACAAGAATACCGTGAAAGACTATTTAAACAATACCAACTCGATAAACCATGGTACGTAAGAGTTATACCACTTGTCATAAACACTCTGACAGGTAACTTAGGAGAAACTAATAACCCAGATGTAACAAATGTAGCTGGAATGCAAAGCCCAGCTCCAGTAAGTGCAGTTATTTTGGCGTGTCTTCCTAGAACCGTAATAATGTTAACCATTGCGGAATTAATCTGTATGGCAATAGCATTACCATTAGCACCTAAAATAGCGTATCATTATGGAACAAAGATCGATAGACTAGTAGTATCATATGCAGCTCTCTTCAATGCTATACCAGTATGGTGGCTAGGTCTAGTGTTCATATTCCTCTTCAGTTATCAGCTACACATATTCCCAGCTACAGGTAGACCTATAATTAAGTTCATTAACACGTTTACAGAAGATCCTCTAGGTAATCTAGCCAGAATAATATATTATGTGGCATTACCTATAATAACAATAGTTATAACGTTCCTTGGAGGATGGCTATATAGTGTAAGAGCAGTAGTTCTAAGAATTATCAGAGAGGATTTTGTAACTGTAGCAAAGGCAAAAGGATTACCAGAAAGCATGATTGTGAAAAAATATATCGTAAGAGTAGCAGCACCACCAATAGTTACGTATATTATATTGGCGCTTGCCGGATCTCTTAGTGGTATGATTATTACTGAGTCCGTATTTGACTATCCAGGTATGGGTACTCTATATTATGCAGCAATACAAGCAGGTGATGTTCCAACAATACTTGGACTAACATATGTTTTAACCGGTGTATATATCGCTGCTAGGTTCTTCCTCGAAGTACTATATATATTACTAGATCCTAGGGTGAGATTGTAATGAGTACAAGACCCTCTGCTTTTGAGGAAAAGTATAAGCCCTTCGAAGAACCATTAAAAACGAAAATTATAAGAATACTGGGATTGTCAACTATTAAGGAGTATCTACGTGAAATATGGAAGTATGGAACAGGAAAAATAGGATTAGTATTGCTAGTAATATTAATTGTGATATCAATCTCTGCTGTAATAACAATGCCCTCCAACTATGTAAATGTATGGAATACTGCTAGCTACTGGGAAGATAATCCTCAATCTGTTCCACCTGAATGGATTAAGTACTTCGGTTACCCAATAGCACCCCACGAAAAGGTAGTCATTCCTGGAGATAGATTTGACTACAGATTCAATATTACAAAGAAAGGATATTTCACTATAAAGAAACCTATCATATACTACACAGCCAAGTACAAGCTATCAGAAGAGGTATTTCCATCAGGAATACTGATAAAGATCAAGAAAATTAAGATTATCGACAGATACGAAGTATATGGAGTACATACAGGTATAAGATATGTAATGCCAACAATACAAGTCGTCGTTTTAAGACCTGATGGAATTAATTTAACAGTGTATATGAGTCAGCCCCAGATATCAGACAATACAACAATAAATGGAGAAATGTTCGCATATGTGAATTCTTACCTAAAGATAAGACCCGATCTAACATATCTAAAAGCCCCTGCAAACCTAGAGCAGTTCAAAACAATATATAATTTAACTATTAGGGAAGAGGATATCCCATCCACGAAAATACAGAAATTCATATTTGGAAAACCAGTACTAGTGAAAGAAAATAATAAAACGAAAATAGAGTATGAGCCCCTTAAAGGATCTTATAAGATCATAGTTAATGTCATAGGTTTGCCAAATGTAGGAATAGATTACATGTACGATGCAGTTGGGGAAGTAATTGTTATAGTTAAAGGCTCTGCATTCGGATTAATGGGTACAGATTATCTCGGAAGAGATCTCGCACAAGGACTATATTATGGATTCCC
>JAMOPC010000142.1 GCA_027064845.1 Desulfurococcales archaeon
GGAGCATTAGGTATTAAGAAAGAGTATGAGCCTAGTAGAACAGAAAAAACCATATATAGACAAAACGTAGAGTATGCTAAAAAACTCTACAATCATATATTAAAATATCTTAAAAAATGAGGATAAAGACATGGAAAACTATGAAATTGAGGCAAAATATAGGGTTAAAGACCTAGATAAAGTTCTTAAGTACATATCAGAGAAGTTAAGGCTTAAAAAATACATGACATGTATCGAAACAGATTACTACTTTAACCATCCATGTAGGGATTTTAGACAAACAGATGAAGCATTGAGAGTTAGGAGAGTTTTATGTCAAGACCTAGAATCAATCGTATTAACTTACAAGGGTCCAAGGGAAGACAGTGAACTGGGAATAAAGAAGAGGATTGAAATAGAAACCATTGTTAATGATCTTGATAAAATACTTATGATTCTCGAGAAGCTAGGGTTTAAACAAGTAATTGTGTTTAGTAAGGAGAGAACAACATATAAAAACGAAGACTTAGTCGTTACAATAGATAGACTTTATGGTATAGGAACATTTATGGAGATAGAAACAAGCAGTATAGAGGTTATAAAAAAGATCAGAGAAGATCTCGCGAATTATATCGAGCCTGTTGCAAAGACATATTTAGAAATATGCCTAGAGACTCAGAAATGTGTTGATTTAAGGGATATACTATGAATGGAGAGATAATCGTAGGCGTTGGAGCAGTTGTTCTACAAGACAACAAAGTTCTCCTAGTTAAGAGACTCAATGAGCCATGTAAGGGATGCTGGGCAATACCCGGGGGAAGAGTAGAGTTTGGCGAAGACCTAGGGGAAGCAGCGAAAAGGGAATTGTTTGAAGAAACAAACATTGATGCAGAACCCCTGGGAGTAATATGGGTTACAGGCGTATATTATAAGCCCAGAAAAACTTATTATGTAATAGTCGACTTCTTAATGAAACCACTGAACATTAATAAAGTGAAGCCCGGAACAGATGCAAGCGAAGCAAAGTTCTTCGATCTAGATAATCCGCCACAGCCCATAACATTATCGACTAAGAAATTATTAACCTATTTAAAAACACTCATAGTTAATAATGAGTTGGATAAAAGAATTATTCCATGGTGCAGTATATGTTTCAACAATTCAAGTCGTCACACATGATCACGAGAATTATTTATGATGAATACATGAAGGATATGATGGAGAAACTAGAAGACGCAAAGAACCCATACACAGTCTTCGTGACAGACCTAGTTGCTTGTAGTCATAAATTTCATTTACGTCACGAATTTCCTGAATTAACCATCAAGTTCGAACCAGCAGCTATAATGGGCGAACTAATACATTCAGGACTAGAAGAACTCTTAAAGCAAAAAGGATTCGAAACAGAAGTATCTATCGAGGAAAAATACAAGATAAATGGGCAAGAATACTATCTAAAAGGTAGAATAGATGCATATGATCCCCAAAACAAAATCGTAGTCGAGATCAAAAGTGGGCGTTCAACACAAAATCTCCCAAGAGAACATCATGTATATCAATTACAAATATATCTTAACCTACTCAAAGCAGAAAAAGGAATACTAATCTACATAACACCAGATAAGATCCTCGAATACTGGATAAAAAAGGAAAAAATCGATATAAAATCACTCATGAAAATGATCATAGAAGACTCCGTTCATCCAAAATGGAATTGGGAATGCAAGTATTGTCCATTTCAAAAAATCTGTCCATACAGATCTGTTGAGTAAAGACCTTTCATCATTTATACGGTGAAGAAGTCCTCATATAAGTTAAATTTTATAATAAACTAATATCAGCACTCAAGACCTATGTCATCGGTTTTGCCTCTATGTTCCCGAGTTCATCATCTACTATTAATTTTATACTAGAGATTAATCGTTGTTTCGTCTCCTATTTTTATATTGTATTTTTCTGCAGCGTTTCCTTTATTTATTGCTATTTCGAAGTATCCCCATGAATTGATGTAACATGCTGTTTCTCCTTCTTCTACGTGGCTGAAGCTTGGAACGTATTTGCATGTTATTATTTTATTGTTTATTTTGACGGGTAGTACAGTTCCGTGCTTGATCTTGTTTGCTAGGAGTTCTTCTCTTATGTTTGTCATTATGTTTCCGAATATGTCTATGTATATTACTTTGCCCATGATTTCGTTCTCGATTATCTCTGGTTCAGGTATATTTATCTTAGCTATATTCTCTACCGATATTTTTTCTCCAAGCATTTCTGGTGGAATACCGAGAGATAACCATGCAGCTATTGGTGCGAAGACGTCTCTTCCGTGAAATGTATGTGATACTCTATATAATCTATATCTTGAATTGGAAATATCGTATACGCCTATTATACCATCCTTAGTAGCTGCAGGATATAATGAACCATTATCTGGTCCTATGAAGTAATAATTCCTTGTCCTGATCAACAATGCTCTCCTACTCGACCCTACACCGGGATCAACAACTGAGACGAAAACAGTGTTTCTAGGAAAATAACGTGTTGAGACATAAAGTATTATAGCTGCTTGGTAAACATCTTGTCTCCTAACCTCGTGGGTCAAATCAATGATTTCAGCTGATGGATTTATAGACTTAATAACTCCCTTCATAACCCCAACATAAGGGTCCTTGTAACCAAAATCAGTCAAGAGAACTATCAGATTCCCAGCCATAAGTCAACACCACATTTAACAAACTCTTTAGAGAATCTAATATACATGGTTGCCGGGGATGTTCACGACGGGCGGACTGATAAGTGATGAACCATTGTAGCAATAAACCCGGCAACCGTATCAATATAATAATTCCTCTAACAATTAATCAAATTGAAGCGCCCCGATGAAATACAGCGGATAATCAGATAAAGAAACAAA
>JAMOPC010000143.1 GCA_027064845.1 Desulfurococcales archaeon
TTTAGATCTAGCATAATTGCTGATGCTAGTCGTTTAGCCAGTATATCCAATCCGTGATGATAGTAGAAAGCTTTTGCTTTTTCATCACTTCTACAAATTTCTGCCAGTTCCTCCTTGATCTTCTTTAGCCTAGCATAGTACCTTTTCTTTATATCATCACCGGACTCAACTATATTTAGATAAGCCGGTGGACGCTTAGGCTTCCGCCTACCAATATCATGTATAGTACCAAGATCAATTATTCTATCCACTTCAGCGACTACGTGTTCAGAAACACCAAGATACCTCGAAGCAAGCAACCTATGAATCACATGACTAGGCAACCACTACACCTAACAAAAACTCATAAGCATATCTATTATTAACAATATATATCAAAAACATAGTATATACCAGGAAAAGCTCAGAAGGGCCTCTATAAATTACAGTTTACTATCCCGTCCTAAGAACCACTTCAGTCTTTCACAAGCATTAATTCTGTTAAGTAAAAATTATTTCGATGCCCATTTTAGCTTTTCCAATAATTCTTCATGCTCGGTTATAGCACGTATCCATACAATTAAGGAGTCCACCAAGCACCACACCCCCCTACCATAATATACACTAAATAATATACACTAAATATTAATCCCGATCTTCAATAGAATATGCTATTTGAAACCCATTAGATTTCTGAACCTCGGACATGAATTTCTATAGAAAAACTTGTTTTTCTCTACGATCTTTGCTAGCCTGCAATTCCTCCTTCCCTCTCTTTACCCGGCTTGTCATCACTTTTACCCATACATTCCCTCCTCCTCACAGTATGTAACACGTCCGAAAATTTTTCCACGAGAACTGCCTATGAGTACTGCAGTCTATTTTTAGTATAGAGAATGAGGCACAGTTCTTAAAACCTCGATATTTTTTACTAATACCCTAGTCTCTCCGGCGTCCTTCAGAGACCCCCTTTTCCTCCCAATCTTTACATCATGCGCCCATCCGAAAGCTAGCTCCTCGAACTCAACCAGCATCTTCCACTTCTCCTTCCTCTCCATGTCGTTCTCCAACTCATACCTAAACTTACCATAATCCATTGACCCAAGCACTTTCCATTCCCTAGAAACCTTCACGCTAGCCCAGAATTCGCCCATACAGAACAACATCACCTTCGTCAGGGCTCGTCTAACTTCATTCCACTTGCTAGCCCTAGAAACACCCTTAACTATATATAGGGCCCAAGTCTTTAGCCCCCTAGGATTATTAATCTTCTTTACATGTATGTAAAGGCCCTTCATAAACTCGATCAGTAATCGCTTCCCAAGCTCCTCGTCCTTTATCTTAGAAACAACGTTCTCCTCATACCACTTGACAACCTTAGCCTTCAGCATCTCCTTCAATACATTCTCGTTCTTGTAGCTACCTATAATGACTCCGTGCAAGTGCGGCTTCCCACCATGTTCCTTGACAAATACACCTTGTATGCTCTTCGGAAACCTCACTAGAGCCCGGTTAAAAGTAATAGTGACCGCCCATACCTTTGTGTCAGTCCTCGCTTTAATTAAACCAACAATCTCGGCGGGTTTCCATCCCTTGCTCTTCTCCTTCCTACCATACACTAAGCCTATATGCTCATCAACAATCTCCTTAATCCCTTTAGCCCCTACATTAAACATCAATACATTAACAATCCGTTCAACATCTTCTCTACTCAGCTCCACTTTCTTTTCCAGAAACACGAGATTATTAACCCGCCTAACCAAGCTAAGCTCCTCAAGCTTCTCCAAAATCCTCTTAGCCCTGCGATATGCTCCATCAAGACTTACCTCTCCACGTTCTAACAACCATATTAGCCGCTTTAGCTCAGAAGCCACACATACACCAAGTCGTTTCCTCAAATACCAGAGAACCGCCTTATCATAAAAGTTCAGCTCAACGCTCTTCCTTCTCTTCCTCCTATCATGCTTACTCCTACGCCTACGTCCCCTACGCCATGATCCGCAACCCTTATTTATCCCGGATCCTCTATACTTCAAAATAGCTCACCCTCTCTCTTTCCCCTGCCCCGCCTATTCTCCACAAATAAGCATCAGCTCATAGACTCGTTTTCCATTATTATTTTTATTTTCTCACAAATTCTGTTATCATTGTTTGATTTTGCTTAATAAAGAAATATAATATTTACGTCGTTTTAGAAACTGCTCAAAATGACCATATTAGTACGTTTTGCTACAATTTAGTCAAAAACGATAAGAACATGTTAGTTTTGTTCATTCAGTTTGTACAGGGT
>JAMOPC010000144.1 GCA_027064845.1 Desulfurococcales archaeon
TGTTTCATCCGGGAGAATACCGTTCGACATCGCTGAAGCGGAACCTGAGCTTGCTAGTGGTATATTGATCGAATTCAGTGGTCCGCTTTTAGGAGTCGTTTTATATAGTAATCTTATAAAAAGAGCTATGCTATACGGCTTGGTTGCTAACCTTATCATAATACCGGTTATCAGCAATCTTAATGTGTTTTTAAAAGTACTATTGTTTTTCATATCGTTATCCATTATATGGATCATATATGGTGTTATCAGTACTTTATTTGCTAGATCAAGAATAGACCTAGCACCGAAAACATTGTTTTTATTCTATTTATTAATGATGATCATTATAATTATAACATGGTTATTACGAGTGTGATTAGAAATGGTAATGAATACAAGCAAGTCTATGTTAAGCCGTGAAGAAATAATTGATGCTTTAAAGAAGTTCAGCGAGGATATAATATTCGTAGAGAGTGCCGGTTTGATTATCAGGGTAAAGAAGGATAGGTTAAGAGAAGTTGCGAGATTCGTTCATGATGTACTAGATGCTTATTTTAGGACAATGATGGCTGTGGATGAAAGACCCATAAATAATACCTTTGCTGCATATTATGTATTCGGTAAAGACGAGTTAGGGCTTAATATTATTATAGAAACACATACTGATCCTTTAGACCCGGAGATTCCGAGTATTTCTGACTTAGTTCCTGCAGCTGATTGGTATGAATTAGAGGCATGGGACTTATTAGGTATAAGATTTACTGGGAGAAAACTTTATAGATTCATTCTGCCAGATGAATGGCCTGAAGGACTTTATCCTCTTAGAAAAGATGTTGATTATAATCTGAGACCTACTATAAGGAAGACGATGAAACAACCACCTACAGGCCCCAAAGTACCTGTTGGGCCATATCATCCTGCACTTCACGAACCAGAGTATTTTGAGCTTTTTGTTGAGGGCGAAAGAATAGTTGATGTAAGGTATAATGGATTCCATGTACATAGAGGTATTGAGAAGTTAGCTGAGTCTCCTAGATTTACTTACCAAAAAGTGCCCTTCCTCGCTGAAAGGATTTGTGGTATATGTGGATTTGTTCATAGTGTCTCCTACACTATGAGTATAGAGAGAGTAGCAAAAATAGATGTTCCTGAGAGAGCTGAATATATTAGGAGTATAATTTTGGAGATAGAACGTATACATAGCCATTTACTTTGGCTAGGAGTTGCTTGTCACTTATTAGGTTATGATGCAGGATTCATGCATACTTGGAGGATTCGTGAAAAAATAATGGTACTTGCAGAACAATTGACTGGTAGTAGGAAAACGTATGGAATAAACCTTGTCGGTGGTGTTAGGAAAGATATTAATAAGGATAAGATCCAAGTAGCCATGAATACACTGGGTTCCGTGAAAGAAGAACTGAGTAAACTTGTTGAGGTCATTACGCATGTTCCACAAATTGTTAAGAGAGCTAGTGGAACAGGTATTCTACCTAAAGATGATGCGAGAAAACTTAGTGTAGTCGGACCAGTGGCACGTGCTTCTGGTTTAAATAGAGATGTTAGAAAAGATTATCCTTATGCCGCTTATCCTTATGTGAGTTTCAAAGTCCCTGTTTATAGTGAAGGAGACAATTTAGCTAGAATACTTGTTAGAATAGACGAGGTATTTGAATCAATAAATATCATCGAGCAATTACTAGATAAGATCCCTCAAGGCCCTATATTTGCAGAAAAAATAGAGGTTCCAGAAGGAAAAATAGGTGTCGGTAACGTAGAAGCTCCTCGTGGAGAAGTAATACATATAACTATAACTGGTAAGGGAAGACCATATAGATGGAGAGTAAGAGCTCCTACATATCAAAACATACCTGCTCTGAAAGTAATGCTTAAAGACGCTCCTCTCGCTGATGCTCCTTTAACTATAGCAAGTATTGATCCGTGCTTTTCATGTACAGATAGAATAGTTGTGGTTGATCTTAAAACTGGCAAAGCAATGAAGAGAAACATGGAGGAAATAATTCGTAAAAAATAAGGTGATCTAAATATGGGTGATCTAAATATGACTTTGAAGAAATTATTGAAACCCTTCAAGCTATTATCTATTGCTAAGAAGGCTGGTGTTGTTACAGTACTTTATCCTTATCAAAAACCTTTGATAACGCCAGATTTTAGAGGAAAGATAGTTATTGACTCAACGAAGTGTATGGGATGTGGTGCATGCGCTAATGTATGTCCGCCTAATGCTTTATTAATTACTGAAAGTAATGAAGCTGTGATTCTGAGCTACTTTGTTGGTAGATGTATATTCTGCGGTAGGTGTGCCGATGTATGTCCTACAGGAGCTATTAGTATTTCAAACGAATTTGAACTAGCTACTACAAACTTAGATAATTTGAAAACTATTCTAGTTCATAGGCATAGAGAATGCGTGAATTGTGGTAGACCCTTTGCTACTGGTAGAATGCTTGAATATGTTCTCGGGAAAGTTCCTATGGCTGAAAAATACATTAATGAATGCCCTGATTGCAGAAAGAATAGGTTCATTAACATAGTATCTATTAGGAAGAGGTGAGAGTTTCTTGGGGAATAATTCTTTGAAGAAAAGTATTTGGATCTTTCATCTGAATACTGGGAGTTGTAATGGATGCGATATAGAGATACTTGATGCCCTAACTCCCTATTTTGATGTAGAGAGGTTTGGTATAAAACTGGTTGCTTCGCCACGACATGCTGATTTAGTATTATTAACTGGGCCAATAACCTTGAAAACATTGCCCATGGTTATAAATGCTCTCAGAGCTGTTCCTCGACCTAGATACGTTCTTGCTATAGGAGCATGTGCTGTTGGTGGAGGGATTTGGTATGATTCGTACTCAGTTATAGGAGGGGTCAAGGAGTTCAAGA
>JAMOPC010000145.1 GCA_027064845.1 Desulfurococcales archaeon
AACGTCATCACTATATAGTTCATATAGTTTATAGTAATCTATTCTCTTAGGATCATCTCTTATCTTATCGTTTAAATAAGAAGATGTTACTGCTAAAACCATCCTATCCGGATTAATAAATATGCTTATGGTATTCATTGCTGTCTTAGTATATTTTGATACTTCTCTATATGATTCAACTATTTCATTTTCAGAAAGAATATTAATCTTCCTATAAAGGAGTAAACCGAGTAAATAACTATCAGATAGATTTTCTACTTCATAATCTTTCATACCAATTACTTTCACTAAGTCTTCTTTATACATTGTACCATTATGTGCAAACCATAAACTATAGTTTTTCCCCACGTAATGGTACGGGTGTGTATTAAATATATTTAAAGAACCTACCGAGATAGCTCTCGAATGCATCATTATGAGTACTTTATCACTTTCCTTAATGAAATCTATTAATTTATACATGCCTTCATTATCTGTAAAAATTGGATCAGTACTCCTATAATATATTGTTTTGTTTATTTTATTATCATGTATTATTGAGAAAGCTGCATAGCCCCAGCCATCTTTATGAGAAGGCGTCGAGCCGAGCATAACTTTATATTTATCATATTCACTAGCTTCGACAAAAGCATTAAGTGTTTTTAGTATAAGATCGTAGTTGGAACCATAGATCAACATAATTCTACACATACTATTATCACCCGTATTAATCCATTATCTTGCAGACAACTCACTGTTCAAACCAATAACTGGTCAGTATAATACAGTTATCCCAAGACTATTTATAAAAAGAAGCTTGGAGATAATTACCTTGTTTCAATGTGTTAGTATTATTCTTTGCCGTATATAAAGATATGCTACAATTTATATATCGAATATTTATCAAACAAATATATTACGCCAAGACTTATTGTAGTATATGCTTTACAAAGTTCATGTTCATAATAATAGCTTACCTTAATTGCCTAAAGATCTCTAAATTAGATAAGAATCATTATGAAATTTTATGGTCAAGATTACTGTTTTGATAAAAAAGTTTCTTGTAAATTAATATAATTGGTAGAGTTATGATGACAACTGTTACGAATAAAATTAGTTCTATAATCCATATGTTATTAGTATAGTAAAAGCTAATAATATAGGGTAATATATTAGTAAACCCGTGCAATATTATCGCTAATGACAAATATGGTGGAGGCGTTTTATTCCTAATTATGGAATAGCCCAATAACATTGCCATCGCGGTATGGAATATACAAGCTGTATTTCTCTCGAAAGCTCCAGGCAAGAATTCTATCCATGAATATCCATAGATGGAGCTTGAAACTAGTACATTTATAACGTATATTAATACTGCTTCACTAAATCCCCAGCCTAGACCAAGCGATATTGGTGCTTTGGGGTTTTTAGTTTCTTTCATGATATATTTTAGTGAAAAGAACCTTGTTGTTTCCTCGAATAAACCTGCCAGTAACGAAGCTGATATTATTCTAACTATTTTGTCAAGAAAATTAATCATCATAAGGATCGGTATTCTGAAAGCCAGAGCTATATACCATCCAGCCATGCCGAATATGTATGAAAACCAAAGCCTATTATCTCTGCCGTTATTTATAATAGAAGCCATTATGACTGGGCCAATCGATATAATTATTGGAAAAACTATTAGCGGATCCATATAATGTTCCCGCCAATTGTTCCTGATTACTATGTATTTAAGTAATCTATGACACATATAAATTAATGTATATCTATGTTTAAGGGATTTATTGAATAGGTGAATACTCTGCATGGATAAGCATGTTATTTGTCTTCCATTGATCAGACCAATGACAGAACTACGAGTCGAAGAAGCTATCCTGTTGAGGAGAAGCATTAGGAGCTATTCGAATAAACCCGTTGAGATTGAGAAGCTTTCATTACTCTTATGGAGTGCTTATGGTTATACATATCCTCTCAAAGGTTTTAGAGCTTCGCCAAGTGCTGGAGCAACTTTTCCCTTAGAACTATATGTTGTTATAGGATCAAAAGGCGTAATCAATGGAGAAGAATATGTTGAGCCAGGATCCTATAAGTATAGAGCAAATACTCATTCTCTTATACTCATTAGAAAGGGAGATCTTAGGAGAGAGCTATACATAGCGGCTTTAGAGCAGGAATGGGTGCTTCAAGCACCTTTAAGCATTATTATAACAGCTGTTTATGAGAGAACAACTAGTTATTATGGTGAGAGAGGAGCCAAACGATATGTTCCTATGGAGGTAGGACATGTAGGACAAAATATATACTTGTTAGCTACTAGTCTTGGTCTAGGAACTGTAGCTATTGGTGCTTTTTACGACGAATATGTCTCTAATGTGATTGATGCACCCGAAGATGAAGTACCAATGTATATTATGCCTATAGGGTACCCAGCTACACCAATTAAGAGAAACTTTGATGAAATCAACTCTTTTATAGAGTATAATAGGAAAAGGAAGAAAAGAGGATTATTAAACATGTAAAAACAATCTTTCCCTTAGTATATTCTACCCTTATCTAGTTCCGCTAGTAAGTCGTTTAGATTAATTAAACCTATTCCCGTAAAGTAATCTCCCGCACCATAGCTTATCAAGTACTCTTCTTTACTAAGCTTCCATAAGCCGCATGGGAATACTGTATGGGGTCTATCACCGAAGATCTCGTAATCTTCTTTTGGAGACATTATATAGCGTGGTGTAACCGCCTTTACAACAACATCATTCTTGTTGATTTCTAAATGTATAGCAAATAATCTATAGATCTCTATATCGCTATCAACTCCATGTAATAAAGCAATTATTTCTTTATCATTGAGCCTTATAGGTGGAGTTGACCAACCTATTTTTATCTCATGTTTAGCTGGCT
>JAMOPC010000146.1 GCA_027064845.1 Desulfurococcales archaeon
GGCTTCTAGAGATCACTCAGCCACAAGTCCATAAATATCTTAGTAAGCCTAAGAATTATTATTATGGATTACTTGTTTCATATGGTTTTGACCCAAATAAGATCAAGCACTACTTAGACATAATAATATATACCGCGCTGAAAGAGGACAAAACAAAACTCATGCTCTTAATGAGCAGTATTGTAAACGAGTTAGCTATAGAATATATATGTAGAAGTAAGGAGTATTTAGGAGAATACTGTTCAAACAAGTCATTAATTGATCCCTATATTGAATACTATAGATCATTTATCTCAATGATATTATCCAAATACGATCTAACACCACTAATACCAGAGGTAGGGTCAAATATTGTTTTCGCACCAGAAAAGCCGAAAGACATACATGATATTATAGGATTGTCTGGAAGGATAATAAGGATAGGAAATACTGTGAAAGCTGTCGGGGAACCCATATATGGTGGAAGCAGGCACTTATCTAGAGTATTATTACTAACTATGAGATATAATGATAAGATCCATGTGGCAATGAATATCAGGTATAGCAATGAAATAATTAAAGTTATGTCTAAGAAGGGATACAAAATAATATATACCGGACCACATGAATCAATCAACGATTTCTGGTTATCAATAAGTGAAGCAGTAAGTAAAAAACCTGATATAATATGTGATAAAGGAGGTTATTCCCTGGAGCCCGTTATTTACTTGTTTTCAGAAAACTTTTATGAATTAGAGAATACTTTAAACCTTATACTCAAGAGTCTTAGGCATTAACATATCTAAAATACTTGACAAGTACTATGGTGTATAGAATTGACGCAATATTATCCTGTATGCGTAATTGGTGGAGGAGCTATTGGTGCAATAATATCTCTTTACCTCTATAGAGGGGGCATATACAGTATTCCTGTATTCTACTATACTAGGGAAAGCGTTGAATCTATAAGAAGAAATAATGGATTAACTGTTATATATGGGGGAAAAGAATACTTAGTCCCCGTGACTCCTTTTCATTATAAGAATTATTGTTGCAAATGCGAATACATTATTAACACTGTTAAGGCCTATTCTGTCCCAAGTACTATTGAGTTAATGAAAAAGCTCGCTACTGAGGAGTCGATTATTTTAATGATGCAGAACGGATTCGGAAGCCTTGAACTAGCTGAAGAGGTCTTCGGAAAAAGAAGAACTGGGTGCGGAGTAGTCTTCATAGGAGCTGAAAGAGTTGAAAGACATAGAGTAAAGCATAATGGAGGAAACGTACTATTCTTGGGACTAAGGTATTGGTTTAATGAGAAATTATTCTCCTTATCCAACATATTAGTAAGAGGAGGAGCTGATGCAAGAATTGTTTCCAACATAGAGTTTTATAGGTGGATAAAACTAGCAGTAAATGCTGTCATTAACCCATTGACAGCGATAACGAGGGAACGTAACGGGGTCGTATTGACTGAACAAGCAAAAATACTAGCAGACAAGATCCTTGAAGAGCTGGTAGAAGCAGCTGAAAAACATGGATTCAAACTTGATAAAGAAAAACTAATGAAAATAATCATTAGAAACGCTATGAATACTAAGAATAATTATTCGAGCATGGCTCAAGACATAATAAATAAGAGAAGAACAGAGATCGATTTCATAAATGGCTTCATATCGAGGACTCTTAATCAAAGGGGGATAAACTGGGTTCTTACACAATTAATACATCTTATTGAATCAACTTATTTAGACTGAATATAATTAATTAATCAAAATTAACAATTCTTAATTAATGACTTATTTGTCAGAGATGAAGGTTATGTCTAAAATAACGGTTCGAGATATATTGAAGTATAAGGGTAAGAAGAAAATAGTTATGATAACAGCGTATGATTATACTTTCGCAAAACTGGTTGATCAAGCTGGTGTTGACATCATTCTTGTCGGAGACAGTGTTGGCATGGTTGTGCATGGATATCGTTCCACCTTACCAGTGAATATGGATATGATGCTCCTCCACGTATCAAGTGTTGCTAGAGCAGAACCAAGAGCACTCGTTATAGGTGACATGCCTTTTCTTAGCTATGAGACTAGTGTAGAAGATGCTGTACGTAATGCTGGACTACTTGTTAAGAACGGAGCTGAAGCAGTCAAGATAGAGGGAGGAGAAGAAGTAGTTGATATAGTTAAAGCTCTTGTAAGAGCAGGTATACCTGTAATGGGGCACATAGGTTTAACTCCTCAAAGATACCTTGTAATAGGAGGTTATAGAAAAAGAGGAAAGAAGAGGAATGAAATAGAGAAAATAATTAATGATGCAAAACAACTTGAAAAAGCAGGAGTATTTGCTATTGTTATAGAGTTTACAGCAGCAGATGTAGCAAAGACCATTACTGAAGAACTCTCCATACCAACTATTTGCATTGGAAGCGGACCATACTGTGATGGACAAGTCCTCGTACTCCACGATCTCTTAGGATTATCTGAGCAAACACCACCATTTGCCAAGAAATACACTGATCTAAGAAACATAATTATCAATGCCGTACAACAATATATCAAAGATGTTAGAGAAGGAAGGTTTCCATCAAGAAACCATTACTTCCTCAGTGAAGAAAAATGATCATCCAAAGACTGAGTACAAAACCCTTTGCTGTAATAGGACATAGAGGAGCAGCTGGAATATATATGGAGAATACCTTGAAATCAATTAGTTATGCTATCTCAATAGGGGTTGACATAGTAGAGATTGATGTTAGACAAACCATGGATGGGGAATTAGTTGTTTTTCATGATGAAGACCTTACTAGACTAGCTGGTATAAATAAGAAAATAAGAGATTTGACCTATGACTGGATAATTGAGAATATAAGATTAGATGGTGAAACTATTCCTAAACTAGT
>JAMOPC010000147.1 GCA_027064845.1 Desulfurococcales archaeon
AATAAGCCGTAGAGTATGGAAATTTATTTCAGAACCCTAGAATCTGGAAGGGCCATATAAATGACTAATGGATAGCTATTCATGTTCTATACGATGATTGTATAATTAAGTATCAACTAGATCATATTATATGAGACTAATTATTAACTTATCACTAAGCCCATGGTATTTGCTTTCCTATTAGCGATCTATCTTGGTTGTCCGTGTTACCTTATATCAGTTTGTGTATGGATTCTCTATGACTTTGTTTCATTCTATGGCCTTGAACTACTCGATTGGTATTGAATGGGGTTCAAGCACATAAATAATTCCTTCAAAAACCAATTTACGTATTTCTTCATACTATCTTTGTCTCAGACCCTATAAATATAATTGATTTTCTAAACTGATTATTTAAATACTAACATAGTGTATGGTTATTTAGCTTATTAGCTCTACTCTAATTTTTTCCCCGCTCCTTACTTTTGAGAAAACCGTTGGATCACCTATTATTTTACCCAAAATATTTACAGGGCTTGCAGGCCTTATCTCGTCCGGTCTACGACTTGCTGGAGTGGGCCCCCAAAATATACATAAAGCATTACCTGGTGGCCAGAAAGCTATTGTGCCTTTTTCGACAGTCTCAACAGCGTTTTCTTCCTCCATATCTACTGGTGTTGAGAAATATATTTCATCACCCCATCTATACGCTGTAGACTCTATAGGTAATGCTTCAATTATTTTATTGAAGGTCTGGGGAGAATACTTGTTAGTTAATTCTGCTTCGACATATCCAGTGGACTTAGTATAGATTCTTATCTTAATAGTTCTGACCATAATTAGACACCCATAAATACGTGGTGACTATTGCTACTTTTAACTTTTACCAAGCATACAAAGTTATTATATACAATGATCTATTGGTGTTTGAGATCGTTAAAAACACCATATCAGAATTTTACTTTGATCAATTAAATCCAGATATTCCATAGTATTTTAATGAGTAGTGGATAATATTGTTCTAACTCTTCTATGGCATTCCATAGATCTTCTTTATTGATGCCACTTGTTATTACGATGGAATTCTCTTCTGAAATATCTGCTCTAAGAAGCCTTGAATCCTTTAATAATTCTTTAAGATAGCGAAGAATTCTTATCGAGTTATAATCGCCTAAGTATGGCAGGAGCTCATCCGATTCTATATGGTATCCATAATCTTCAACATATATGTTGAATGACAATCTATATCTACCAATGCTCTTAGAGGCAACTATTATCCTAGTGCCATCACTTAAAGGTGTACCAACCAGGTATCCTCTTTGTTCAAGTCCTTGAATAATATCAGCATATTTATCATAGATGCAGTGTTCCTTAACTATAGCCTTTTCACCTGATTCAACTGTTCTAAGACTAGTTAACGGACCCACATACTGGCCTATAGGAGCTACAGGAGTATAAGCCTCAGTTAAACCATAGAATAAACACATAGCTTTACCCGGAGACCAATAATATACTCTTCCAGGCACAACTTTATACACTAGATCGTCTCTACTAAGTTTCAACTCAACTGGAGTCGAGAAGTATACTTCTTCCTTCCATACATTGAGCTCTGTTTCGAATGGAATAACATTACGCCAAATACTTGCTTGTTCTTCATCGAGTTTTACTAGGAATGAATCCTCCTTATCCATGATAACGATTTCTACAATCAAGGAGCACACCTCAACCCTCTACATTAATTTAGTACTATTTTTATATACCGAACACATTCTTAGTAATAGTATCTCTCACGATAACGTATCAATGAAACATAGATTGATCTAGTACTTAACATTTATAAACATTATCGTGAATGAAAATACTTGATAACCCCTACTAGAGGCTAAGGGGCCTCTAGTGGGAATAAGCCGTGATGAACCGTCCTATCGAGTCCCCCATGACATGGGACGGGAAACGGTGATCTGGATCTAATCATTGGGGGAAAGGACCTTGTCTAAACCATTAAGTGAGCGTTGGGGTAAACCTGTTCTTAATAAAATGGGTAAGAAGATATACTTGGACCAAATGAGCATGAAAGAGCTTGAAGAGAGAGTGAAGGAGAACGATATAGTATTTCTGCCTGTGGGTTCGACGGAAGCACATGGTCCATTTGAACCCTTAGGAGAAGACACTATCATTGGTGTTAGCATAGCCGAGCGTGTCTGCTATGAGACAGGGTGTACTGTAGCATTACCAATTCCTTATGGTAGTCATCCTAGCCACCACTATGGTATGCGTGGAACTATACCTGTTAGAGCAACAACTCTCATAGAATATGTTGCAGATATTATTAAATGGTTATCCAATGCTGGGTTTAAGAAAATAATAATATGGAATAGTCATGGACAAGAATACGTACTACCAATAGCAAAAGATATTGCAATAATAGAGAAAGACGTGCATGCACTTATATTGGTAACAAGCTGGTGGAAATGGGTTCAAGACCTCTTAAGAAAAGCTGGAACGGGTGAGGAAATAGCTCCAGGTGTAAAACTAGAAACTCCGTTTGTACATGCAGATGAGGTCGAAGCGAGTGTTACATGGTATGTTGCTCCAGATCTGATTGATGAGGAATTATTAAAGAAAGAAGGAGAATGGGGCGTGATAAGAGTAATACCTGGTAAATGGGTTAACGCTGCAGGAAACGTATTTCCAGATAAACCCTTCAACTGGTACGATGTAAGCAACCCGCCTGAATTCTACTACTATAAGAAAGGGTTTGTTGGATGGCCTAAACTAGCTGATCCTAAGAAGGGTGAAGTACTCATAAACAATGTTATTAAGAGAGTAATAGAATTCGTAAACTGGTTAAAAGAAAATTATCCGCCAGGAACAGTTCCGAGGACTTGGATCGATTGGGA
>JAMOPC010000148.1 GCA_027064845.1 Desulfurococcales archaeon
TAGGCACTGTTTCTGGAAGCATCGCTGTTGGTTCAAGAGTTCCATGGGCTAAATATCCTTACGGGGGAGTTGCTACTCAAGCATACACTAATCCATCACATGGACCTCGTATATTAGAATTATTATCTAGGGGAGAATCCGCTGAAAAAGCTTTATCGATTTCATTAGAAAAAGACCCGTTTCCTGAAAAGAGACAAATAGCTGTTGCATCGTGGAAATATGGATTAGCTGCTTATAGTGGTAAGGAAATTCCTTTAGAAAGGGGAGAATATATCGGCACATACTCCGTATGTATAGGAAACTTGTTAACAAATAAAACAATACCAATGATTGTCTGTGAATACTTCGAGAATAAAGCGCATGAAATAAATACGCCTAGAACATATGCCGAGATACTGCTCGAGGCTCTCATGAAAGGTCACGAACTAGGAGGCGATAAGAGAGGAGACCAGACGCTAGCAATACTGGTTGTAGGAGAAACTGAATACTCCCCATATTATGATAAGCTAATAGATATAAGAGTAGATTTGGATCCTGATCCTTTCGAAAAAGCATGGAAAATACTGGATAAGTTATAATAACTATATACAATTTACTTGAAATACAATGTTTTTATCCCAATCACTATATATTTTATAGGAAATTAATACCACTATCTAACACCGATACCAAGGTGCTACCATATAGATGAGTATAAATAATAATGACTATGAGGAAATAAAGAGTCTACGAGTAAGATATTCAACTATTATTAATTACCTCTATATCATCTATAGATCATCTATAGAGTATTAACAGCTTCTTTTTTCGCAGTGATAGTTCTCAGAAAACTACCTGTTGAAGACTATGGTTTATTCAATGTAATACTCGCACTCATCGCCTTGTTCCAGCCAATACCCCAGATGTGGAATATGTGGGTATCAAGATTCTACGCCAGGAAGAGATACGATATAGCATATAAATGCTAATAGTTCTGCCTCCCAATAAACCGACTCCCGAAACTCTCTTCTTCTCATCACCTATTGTTCTAAGCCAAGTAATTTATTCCACACATGTCGCAATCCTCACGAATAAGAAGCCATATATCGTAAGGTACATAGATATACTAGGAGAAACCTTACGGGTTTCGCTCGTTTATTTTTTCATTGTCGTATTAAGGATGGGTCTAGAAGGAGTTCTCTTAGGAATAGCTATGGCTGTTTTGATAAAAACATTTGTATCGTTCATATACATGTTGTATATTAGGGCATTATCTAAACCTAGTTTATCTTTCAAAAACATTGCATTATTCTTAAAAAATGCATACATACCTTTAATTAACATCATATCAAGCCAGCTTAGAAATAGTGGTGAAAGACTAATAACCTCACTTGTAACGAATTCTATGATATATCCAGCTTATCTCGGCGTATCATATATACCTCGATCGTTCATTAGGGGTGGTGCACAAGCTTTTAGTAGGAGGGTTGGGACCAAGATTATTAAGAGGAGGTTCAAGAACTGATATTGAGGATGTTATGAAAATAATTTCTATTCTCAGCTTATTGTTTAGCGGCTCATTTATAATTTATGCAAAAGTTGTTCTCAGCATGTTTAGAAGAGAATATCTTGATGTATATCCTTTATTTACATTAATATTCTATTGCTTTCATACTCGACGTATATACATTATTTTCTCCACAGTAAGTACTTCTCTTGAAAGAGCTGATCTAAGATATAGTGGTCTCAGCTTGAGAAAAAACTGTTCTATTTAAAGTTCCACTTATAAGATTCTTAGCCAACATTACATATCTTTCTATAACATCAGCAAGTTTTATCATATTATATTATACAGGTATAAAAGATCCTATATCGTTACTGGTATCGTATCCAGCGCTACTCATACTTGTTAATATACCTATTCTTTACAAGTTGTACATTATAGCTAAAAAACAAATAGATTTCTCAATACCATGGAGAGAAATAGCGGCTTCACTTTGCGGTTTATTCTTAATCTATCTTTATTCATTACTAACAGGTTACATAAACTACATGGTAAAAGCATATATTCCGACCTACCTATGGTAACTTGGATCGCTATAAGTTCTCTAGTCATTTATGTTATTGTACTCTACGTGTTGTCGCCATGGTTTAGAGAACTTGTCGGAACAAGTCTCGAAGAGCTTAAGAGGATAATACATTTCTAATACAAGATTATCAGCACCAGAAACCTTCTTCATTAATCTGTTTATCTAGCCTTCATCATCTATTTATTTCTGTTAGTAATTAGGTGTTTTTAAGGGTGATTCTGGTTGAGTGATAAGAGGCTAGTAATAGATATTGCTTCTAAACTTATTCGTATCAAGAGTCTTTCAGGAGAAGAAAAAGAAATTGCTCATATTATTAGAGATCTTTTAAATGATATAGGTGTCGATAAAGCATTTATCGATGAATATGGGAGCGTTATAGGAGTAATTAAGGGTGGTATTAGTAATACACTTGTTTTTGAAGGACACATGGATCACGTGCCTGAAGGAGATACATCACAATGGATTAATGATCCCTATGAGCCAGTCATCATTAATGGTAAGCTCTATGGACGAGGCAGTGTTGATATGAAAGGTGCTATTGCCTCAATGATTTCTTCAATTACTAAGTTGAGAGAATTCATGGATATTCCAACAATTTATTATGTCTTTGTACCATTCGAAGAAATATCTGAGGGAACTGTTTTTAAACACACTATTGAGGAAACATTGAAGATTAACCCAGATCTAGTGATTCTTGGAGAGGCGACTAATTTAAACCTACATATTGGACAAAGAGGTAGAACCGTCTTAAAAATAACATTGAAGGGAAGATCTGCACATGCTTCAATGCCTTCAAACGCGATAA
>JAMOPC010000149.1 GCA_027064845.1 Desulfurococcales archaeon
TTCAGCATTTCATCAACGAGTACTTCTTTACTAGGATATTCGCTTGGAGGCATATAATAGGCTTTAACACCTTGTATCATTGCGACATGAGAATATAGCTTCTTATCTCCCGTGAAAAAGTATACTTTATATCCTTTAGAAACTAGTTCTTCAATAAGCTTAGCTACATCATAATCTGTCTCAGCAGGATATTTTACAACATTATCTACTCTTACTGGTTTATCAATACCCCTCCCAACTATTTCATATACTATGATGTTCTTCAGTTTCTTCGACAAAACCTCGGAATAAAATCCTTTAAACATTTGATCGAGAACAACTATTTTCTTAGTCTTCCTCACAACTGGTGCTTCAACCGGCTCCACTGGACTACCAACTATAATATTCTTCAACTCAAGTACTTCATCAACACTTAGCCTAAGAATAAGTTCTCCTCTATAGATTTCTCCTTCTCCAAGTTCTAATAAGTCCTTAAAAGCCTCTATGAATTTATCATAACTCCCAATAATTTTACCATGTCTAACTAAAATATATTTAGTCAACAACTATACACCGAGTAAAGATATTGTAAAGATATTTAATAACACCGTTCTCCGCCTACGGTTTTTGGGTCTCCGTAGGCAGGTTCATCACGGCTTCGGGCGTGCCTCCTCCCACCAGCCCCTTCACGTTATTAGTCGCTGATACGTGTTACTGCTCAAGGCTGGTGGTCTTGGAGACACCCCGATACATTGTCTAATAATATATAACATGCAGTCATATTTATAAATTTTTCAGTCATTATTTATTTTTGGTGACTGTTGCATGCCTGAGTGTGGGAAGGTATTCATCGTTAAGACGAGACTCGTCAAGCTTGGTAGGGGGAGAATCGGGTTCTATATACCAAAACAAGTTCAGGAAGAAATCGAGAGGTATCTCGGTTGTGAGACAACACTTTTCATATGTATTCATTCCAGAGGAAGCAACGATAAGAGCTAGATTGGTGATTAAAGGAGAAGAAGCTGATTGGTTAATACAAACAATGGCTAAATTCAAAGCAGGAACACAGAAAGCACTAGAAACAGCTAAGCAAGGAAAAACAAGATTCACAGAATTAGTGAAGGCGTCTATGAGCGTTATAGGTAATAATAGGTATGCTCGTGGCTCAGCAAAACTAGTACAAGGAATAATAAAGTCAATCAAAGCTTTACAGAAATTAGGTGAAGATGTAGCACTAAATGATGTAGAACTTAAGAATTGGTGGATGATTCAATCTATAGGGGCAAAGAATGATCCTAGTGAAAAAGGTAATAGGAACATAAGGCTTATTGGAGACAATAAAGTTGAAATTTTAGTTTTTGACGGATCCCTATGGAGGAGAATAGAGGTAGAGTATAGAGCTTCGAGAAGATATAACATGATTCTCGACAAGGTGGCTAAACTAGGAATAAGGAATAGACTTGGATATCTGGGAAGAATGGTGCTACTAAACTATACACCTAATAGAACGTATTGTGAATTGCAAGTTACGGTTCCTTGGGATCTCTATATGGAATTTCTCCCAATTAAGGGAAAGGCTCATGGGAATAATATAGGTGGGATAGATGTTAATCTTGACAGAATAAACCTAGCTATAGTGTCTAGACAAGGAATATTATTAGATACTCATACTATTCGCTTTCCAGAGCTTAAAGTACAGGGACTAGATTATAATAGAAGAATTTGCATCATAATGAATGCTATTCACAGGATTCTAGACTACGCTATTAATCATGGCTGCACATTAATAGTTCTTGAAAACCCAAGGATACTAGGGAACCTAAAGTGGGTATGGATAAAGAATGGAAAAAGAAAGAATAGTGTATGGAATAGGAGAGTGTCTTTATTTACGTCCAGTATTATTGAGAGAATAGCTTGGCATGCACCACAATATGGACTTAAAATATATTATACAAGCCCAGCATATACGAGTAAATTGGCAGAAATAATAGCTAAGGATATAGGACTAGACAAACATACTGCATCAGCATATATTATAGCACTAAGATATCTAGGATTAAACCCTAAAAAATATACCATAATCTACAAAAACCTTAAAAGACCTACAAACAGGAAACAGTTGTATACCCTAAATAATTAAACATTGATCACATCCTTTCACTGGTGGAAACATTATGGAATATACCGCTTATTTCCCATCAAATGGTATAATTTTGTCTTATAAGCCTTTGAGAAGAGCAGAAGCACTACTCGTTTATAGAGACATAGTAATAGCTACAGGTGATAGTGAAACAATTAAAGCAATAAGTGACAAACTAAATGCTAGAAAGATTTTCTTGAAAGGAATAATTTTACCAGGATTTGTTGATGCACATATGCATATTGACAGCTTAGGAATTAAATTATTAACCCTTGACCTCGAAGAAACTAAATCAGTACAGGAACTTGTAGAAACTATAAAGAATAAGAAACCCGTGCTTGGAAAATGGATTATTGCTAGAGGATTTGACCATAATAAGTTCATAGATAAAAAAGAGATTACAAGAGAAGACCTAGACAAAATAACTAGTGATCAACCAGTTTTCATAATTCATAGATCAGGGCACATGGCTGTAGTAAATACTGTTGCAATGAGAAAAATACTCCATGAAATACCAGAATTAAAGTACGAACTCCTAGATATTGATAAAGGACAAGTATTCGAAGACAATGTATGGATAATATACAGGTACATTACAGAAAATCTAGATTACAAAGATTATATGAAAGCAATAAATGCGGCTCAAAACCATTTAATAGAACATGGTATAACTTCTATAGGACTTGCGGGATGCAGCTTAAAGCTGTTGAGAATACTCAAGAAAATGGATAATGAAAAATTATTAAA
>JAMOPC010000150.1 GCA_027064845.1 Desulfurococcales archaeon
ATAATAGGTCATGAACACCCTAGCCTCAGATGTTTTAAGATCTATAGGTTCCCCGCATTTTTAAAAATACCATCTATTTATTCAAATTATCTCGTCATTTTACCAGCTGTTAGTCCTTATCATCCGGGAACTCAGATCAGCTTATTGAAGGATAATTACTTGTCACCACTTATCAAGAAATATGGTATTCTCGAAGAAGCAAAACCAGTTATTTGGATGAGTTATTCGAGTTCTGAAAACATGAAGATACCAGGTTTAATAAAGATATCAACAGAAATATTGGATATTGACGATTATTTTATCAATTCAGAACATGTATCTATAATAGAATTTGCAAATATTGAAACTGCTCTTATGGTATGTGGCGAACTTTATTTCTAGATTATTGAAGAGATTTTGAAACTTTAATAGTATATAGTCCATGCTTAATTGTCACTGTAACACGATTTATTTCTACAGCTTCTTCGCTTATAGTTTCTATAAGTATTTCGGCTATATCATTCGCATATTTGAATAAGTCTTCTTTAGAAGCTTTTCTAAGTTTTGTAATATATGCTGTGATGTTAAGACTTTTATCATCACCATCAATTTCTATTTTTGATACTATGATCCCGTATTGATCCATATAATTTGTAATACTATCATTAAATTTAAACACAAGCTTATCATACTTAAGAGCTTCTTCTACTTGTATAGGTCGTTTTTCTCTAACCCCCACTTCAACCGGTCTTTTCATTCCGTAAATCGATAGGATCCTCTCAGGTAAAATGTTTTGAGCCTCACTAACATCTACTGGTTGTGTTGAGGAATATTCTATTCTTTCTAGTTGAAGAGTTTCCTCTAATCCAATTTCTTGGTTAAGACTGCCAAGAGATCCCAGATCTATTTTTTCTGCTTTCCTCTCCTCAACTGTTTTTTCCGCCAGAACCGTTGGGGAATAGCCTATGAATTTCTTTACTAGTTCTTTTTCTAGCTCAATTAACTCTATTATACCTACTTTATATGTATTCTTTTTAATTAAATCAATCAGTTCTGAAAGAGCTTTTTTTCCAAAGACTTTATTGCCGAGAAAAACTCCATATAATCCAACGATTGTATCTCCACACATAACTATTATAACTTCATCCCATTGACCAGTTCTTCTTCGTAAACTTATACGATAATATATGCATGTATTCGCCGAGGATTTAATGAGCTCATCAAAGAACTTATTAAGTTCGCTACCCACAATCCTCGTTATTCCTTTGAAAACACCTTCCAGTGTTACTCTTGCACTAAACTCTCTACTAGTAATTTTCTCACTATATTCATCAATCTTTTCCGAAACTTTATATTCAAATTCTTTCTCAGCTTTATCTTCACCCATCCAATCACCACCCAGTAAATGATCTTCAGACTATCGACCCCTCTTCATCCCCGCAGTAAGCGGGTTAGTCTATGTCGGCTTCAACATCCCATTAAATATAATTCATAAAACTGTCTTAATAAATTAACAAATAATGCTAGAATAATTAATTATTGTTAACTAATCATGTTCATGAGGAGTTACTGATATGTTTACTGAAGGACTAATTATTTTTATGGATCTTGATAGGTTTGAAGAATATACAAAAGAACACGGATTCAACGAGTACAAACCAAATATAATAACAGGTACTCTTACGAGTTTAGTTGAAGAATTTTCAAGAAAGTGGAGGGCATGTATAATATATGGGTTAGATTATGAAAGGGGAACTGAAGAAGCTATCATAGAAATACCTTATGGCCATGAAAACGCAGAGGAAATCATAAATGATTTATCTAAAATCAAGGAAACAATAAACAAGCTTGGAGCAAAAATAACTATTGTTATTGTCAAAGACTATGTACTATGCAAGCCCGCAAGAAGTAGAAGAGAAGCCTATCATGGAACGCTTGGAAGAAGAAGAGCTACTCAATTATTAAGAAAATATAAGAGAAGAGGAGGAAATACAGTAGTCTCCCTCATTTAGTATATCAGAGTGAGACTAGGTTCTTCATCCCATCCATGGTCACAGGCTGCCCACATCATCATACATTTTAAGGATATTTGAATGAAACGTAATTAAGATTGTTCTGGAAGGTCTAGAAAGTCAGAGATAAGACCATCTTAATGGGTAAAGACAAAAGTATAAAAATAATGTTAAGTAATCTAGAATAGCTTTACTCCCTCTTCGGTAGTAAGCATCCTAGTTCCAATAGTTTTTCAGCAATGTTTTTAACAGCTTTTTCTACTTCACTCTCTTCCTTAGCGCCTGTGATAACCATCTTACCACTACTGAATATAAGTAATACTACCCTGGGATCCCTCATGCGATGGATAAGTCCAGGGAATTGTTCTGGTTCGTACATGCTATCTTCTAATAAGTAAGCTGCACGCTCCAAGTTTACGTAGGCATTTATGTCTCCTGAAGCAACTATGTTTTGAATCTGTATTCTTGGCTTAGAGACGATCTTGATCCCATGTTTTCTTAATAGTTTTATTATTTTTTTAACAGCCTCAATTAATTGTTGAGTACTTTTAGCCCCAGTAACGACCATCTTACCAGACTTGAATATCAATGCTGTCGTCTTGGGTTTTTCGAGTCTAAGTATTAGTCCTGGAAACTGATCTGGCTGATATGTAACATTTGGCACTTTACTTTCTATAAGATTTAGATCAAGTGTTTGATCAAGGATAACTGTAGCTACTATGTTTTCAATCTTTGTGGTAGGATTGATTCTTATTTCATCTCTTTCTACGGATATCAATTCTTACCACCCATTCAACAAATAGTTTAAAAACACATAGAATTTAAATATACCTTTTATACGTTGTATTTTAAAATATACAA
>JAMOPC010000151.1 GCA_027064845.1 Desulfurococcales archaeon
TTATCGCGTTTGAAGGCATTGAAGCATGTGCAGATCTTCCCTTCAATGTTATTTTTAAGACGGTTCTACCTCTTTGTCCAATATGTAGGTTTAAATTAGTCGCCTCTCCAAGAATCACTAGATCTGGTTTAATCTTCAATGTTTCCTCAATAGTGTGTTTAAAAACAGTTCCCTCAGATATTTCTTCGAATGGTACAAAGACATAATAAATTGTTGGAATATCTATGGATTCTCTCAACCTAGTAATTGAAGAAATCATAGAGGCAATAGCACCTTTCATATCAACACTGCCCCTTCCATAGAGCTTACCATTAATGATGACTGGCTCATAGGGATCATTAATCCATTGTGATGTATCTCCTTCAGGCACGTGATCCATGTGTCCTTCAAAAACAAGTGTATTATTAATACCTCCTTTAATTACTCCTATAACGCTCCCATATTCATCAATAAATGCCTTATCGACACCTATATCATTTAAAAGATCTCTAATAATATAAGCAATTTCTTTTTCTTCTCCTGAAAGACTCTTGATACGAATAAGTTTGGAAGCAATATCTATTACTAGTTTCTTATCACTCAACCAGAATCACCCTTAAAAACACCTAATTACTAACAGAAATAAATAAATGATGAAGGCTAGATAAACAGATTAATGAAGAAGGTTTCTGGTGCTGATAATCCTGTATTAGAAATGTATTATCCTCTTAAGCTCTTCGAGACTTGTTCTGACAAGTTCTCTAAACCATGATGACAACACGTAAAGTACAACAATATAAATGACTAGAGAACTTACAGCGATCCAAATTACCATAGATAGGTCGGAATATATGCTTTTAACCATGTAGTTTATGTAACCTGTTAGTAATGAATAAAGATAAATTATGAATAAACCACAAAGCGAAGCCGCTATTTCTCTCCATGGTATCGAGAAATCTATTTGTTTTTTAGCTATAATGTACAACTTGTAAAGAACAGGTATATTAACAAGTATGAGTAGCGCTGGATACAATGTCAGTAACGATATAGGATCTCTTATACCTGTATAATATAATACGATAAAACCTGCTGATGCTATAGAAAGATATGTAATGTTAGCTAAGAATCTTATAAATGGAACTTTAAATAAAACAGTTCTTCTTAAGCCAAGACCACCATATCTTAGATCAGTTCTTTCAAGAGAAGTACTTACTGTAGAGAAAAACAATATATATACGTCAAGTATGAAAGCAATAGAATATAATATAAATAATGGATATACATCAAGATATTCTCTTCTAAACATGCTGAGAACAACTTTTGCATAAATTATAAATGAGCCGCTAAACAATAAGCTGAGAATAGAAATTATTTCCATAACATCCTCAATATCAGTTCTTGAACCTCCTCTTAATAATCTTGGTCCCAACCCCCCTACTAAAAGCTTGTGCACCACCCCTAATGAACGATCGAGGTATATATGATACGCCGAGATAAGCTGGATATATCATAGAATTCGTTACAAGTGAGGTTATTAGTCTCTCACCACTATTTCTAAGCTGGCTTGACACAATATTAATCAAAGATATGTATGAATTTTTTAAGAACAAAGCAACGTTTTTGAAAGATAAACTAGGTTTGGACAATGCCCCAACATGCAACATGTATATGAACGATACAAACGTTTTTATTAAAAACGCCATAGCTATTCCTAAAAGAACACCTTCCAAACCCATCCTTAATACAACAACGAAAAAATAAACGAGCAAAACCCGTAAAGTTTCCCCTAGTATGTCTATGTACCTTACAATATATGGCTTCTTATTCGTAAGGATCGCAACATGTGTGGAATAAATTACTTGGCTTAAAACAATAAGTGATGAAAAGAAGAGAATTTCAGAAGTCAGTTTACTAGGAGGCAGCACTATTAGCATTAATACAATAAGTAGTAATGAAGTAAATACACTATATAATAATGTTATACCATACCTTGTATATGCTATATCACATCTTTTCCTAGCATAGAATCTTGAAACCTACATATTCCATATCTGAGGTATAGGTTGGAACAATGCGATATGAGCAAGTATTACATTGAATAAACCATAGTCTTTAACAGGTAATTTTCTGAGAACTATCACAGCGAAAAAAGAAGCTGTTAACACCCTATAGATAATATAGAGATAATTAATAATAGTGAATACCTTACTCGTAGACTCTTTATCTCTTATTATTATTTATACTCATCTATATGGTAGCACCTTGATATTAGTGATAGATAGTGGTGTTGTTAATATCCTATAAAATATATGGTAATTAGGATAAAAACATTGTATTTCGAATAAATTATATGATTATTATAGCTTGTCCAGTATTTTCCATGCTTTTTCGAAAGGATCAGGATCTAAATCCACTCTTATATCTATCAGCTTATCATAATATGGGGAGTATTCAGTTTCTCCTACAACTAGTAATGCTAGCGTCTGGTCTCCTCTCTTATCGCCTCCTAGTTTGTGACCTTTCATAAGAGCCTCAAGCAGGATCTCAGCATATGTTCTAGAGGTGTTTATTTCATGCATTTTATTCTCGAAATATTCACAGACAATTATTGGTATTGTTTTATTTGTTAACAAGTTTCCTATACATACCGAGTATGTGCCGATATATTCTCCTCTTTCTAAAGGAATTTCGCTACCACTATAAGCAGCTAATCCATATTTCCATGAAGCAACAGCTATTTGTCTCTTTTCAGGAAACGGGTCTTTTTCTAATGAAATCGATAAAGCTTTTTCAGCGGATTCTCCTTTTGATAATAATTCTAATATACGAGGTCCATGTGATGGATTAGTGTATG
>JAMOPC010000152.1 GCA_027064845.1 Desulfurococcales archaeon
GAATACTAGGATAAAGAGATTAATTAAACAGTATATTGAGTTGCTTATTTTAGATGAGTTAAGAAGACATGAATTGCATGGGTATGGTTTTATTGAACTAATTAAGAATAGATATGGCTTTAAACCCAGTCCTTCAATGGTTTATCCTGTTTTAAAAGAGCTTATGAAAAAAGGATTTGTTACAGCTGAAGAAAGACATACTGGTTCAAGGAGATATACTATCTATCATATTACAGAAAAGGGATTAGAATTTTTAAGAAAGAATAGAGATTTGCTCGAAAAAGCTAAGAGACATGAAGAGAAGGTTAGACTCGCAGCAAATATCGGATTTTTCAAATTGTTGAGGAGTTTACGATTATTATTTGATCAATTAGACCGTCTAAACGAAAATAAGTTATTTAGAGTTCAACAAGCTATTAACACTTTTTTAATAGAGATCGAGGACCTGGTGAAAGAAGATGAGCGTGGATGAAATTGTTATTGTTGAAAAACTTGTTAAAAAGTTTAAAGATGTCACAGCCGTAGATGGTATATCGTTTACTATTAAGAAAGGGGAAATATTTGCATTACTAGGCCCTAACGGTGCTGGTAAGACAACAACAATCCATATAATAGCTACGCTACTGAAGCCTACATCAGGGAAAGTAATTGTAGGAGGACATGATGTTACAAAAGAACCTGACAAAGTTAGAGAAGTAATTGGAATCGTGTTCCAAGACCCTAGTTTGGATAACCAGTTAACAGCTTATGATAATATGTATATTCATGGCAGACTATATGGTCTGAGAGGCAGAGAACTACATGAAAAGATCATGAAACTGCTTGAATTCGTCGATTTAAAAGAATACGCGTATAAGCAAGTTAAATATTTTAGCGGTGGAATGAGACGTAGATTAGAAATAGCTAGATCTCTGCTTCATGAGCCAGAATTATTGATTTTAGATGAACCCACTATCGGACTAGATCCTCAATCTAGGGCTAAAATATGGGACTATATACGTATGCTAAAGAAGGAGCACGACATGACAATACTCCTAACGACACATTACATGGATGAAGCCGAAGAACTCGCAGATAGAATAGCCATAATGGATCACGGTAAAATCATTGCCGCAGGAACAGTTGAACAACTAAAGGCTATGCTCGGTAAAGATGTTATATACCTGACTATAGAGGGAAACGCTAAAGAATTTTGCAAAAAACTGGTTTTTGCAAAAGAATGTAACCTCATAAGTAATAATAGAATCGAATTACTCGTAGATAATGCACCAAAATATTTACCTGAAATTTTTAGTATAGCATTAAGGAGTAACGTAGGAATACGTGAAGTAAGCTATAGAAGACCTACCCTTAATGAAGTGTTTTTACATCTCACAGGTAAAGAGCTGAGAGAAAACTTAGGAGAAGCATCAAAAATTATTCGAAGACCACTCCTTAGGAGGAGATCTAGATGAGAAGAGAACTAGATGCTTTAATTGCCTTGATCTACAGACAATTGAAGAGATGGGCGATTTCAAGATCACGATTAATATCCACCATTATACAGCCATTATTATGGATAATATTTCTTGGCATAGGGTTTGGAACAGTATTTAGTGCCCAAAGTATTGAACCATCAAACCTCATCGGCAATTCTACGGTTGCAAGATACATTGATCCAACAGTTGTGAAGAGCTTGATATCTAGATATTTTAAAGCTGTATTCGGAGGCATAGACTATATGACTTTCCTAATAACAGGTATGGCATCAATGACTGCTTTTATTGGAAGCTTTATATCTGGTATAAGCGTTATCTGGGATAAACAGTTTGGTTTTCTTAAAGAAACCCTTGTGGCTCCAGCTAGCCGAAAAGCTGTTATACTTGGGAGAGTGATAGGTGATTCAATCATAAACACGGTTCAGTCGCTCATTATTATATTATTGGCACTACTAGTAAGTAATCAGATAAATCCATGGGGTATACCAGTTGCATTACTATATATATTCATAATGTCTCTTGGATTCACCAGTTTAGGTGTAGCGATATCTCTTAAATTTAGTAGTATGGAGGGATTCCAAATGATCGTAAACATATTGACTATGCCATTAATGTTTATGAGCGGCGTATTTTATCCAATAAACACCATGCCTGATTGGATGAAAATTATAGCATTTATGAATCCATTAACGTACTGCGTTTATGGGACAAGGTATTGGCTTGCCGGTGTAAGATCTAATATTGAATTTATGAATCCCGCAACTAGCTTAGCAATATTAACATTGTTCTCAGGAATATTTACGATCATAGCTATGTTTTTATTCGAAAAAGCAACTATTGAAGAGTAAAAACTCTAAAACCAAATGATTATAAAGTGATACGAGTTTTTTAAGTAATAAAAACATTAAATACGTCATATAGTTTATGTTATCCTCTCATTTTAGATCCTTCCATTATTATACTTATTAAATTCTTTAAGAAGGTTTCCTCATCCATGTCTTTGGGTTTTCTAAGTATACAGCACATTAATCCTCCGAAGAATGCTCTTAGAGCAACTCTTCCCTTAATAGAAGATTCGCCAAATACTTTTTCTGCTACTTCATTTAGTTTCTCTTCACATAAACAATTCATTTCTCTAGCTATTTCTTCATATAGCGTCTCTAAAGCCATTGTATGCAAAAGGAGACTCCGTTGAACAGGGTCTTTGTATTTCTCCATATAGCCCTTACCAATACATTCAAGAATTTTTTCCCCGCTTAAACCCATTTCTAGACATGAGTCTATGATTTCTAACGGTAGGCTCCGTCTAGCAACTTCGATTATTAGTTCTCGTTTACT
>JAMOPC010000153.1 GCA_027064845.1 Desulfurococcales archaeon
CCCTCTCAAGCAGTGGAGGAATACCAGAATATCACTATGCAATCCTCATATTAATGCCAAATGGCACATATAAACTATGGCCTATCAAGACATTAACGGGTGAAGTAAAAGAATATTATGAGAACATCGGAAACAATAAGATCATAGTTAAGATTATAAATACTAAGCAAAACATCAATAACGAGCCAACGATTATTCCGAAAAGAATATCTGTATCTTTTAACGGAATAACAGTATATATATACTTATTGGTACCTCCCGGAGAACATGAGATCATCTTTGAAAAACAAGATGGAAAAATCATTGTTGAAACAGGCAAAGGCATAAATCAATGGTTTGTCTATTTCAACGGCGAAGTAATGACCCCTGCCAAAACAACAAATTATATAGCCATAACTATACCTAAATCTCCAGTATCTCCTACCAATATAACATATGAAATAGCCGATGACATGCTAAAATTATATCTTAATATAAACTCGTATCCAACTATTTCATATGTATTGAGTAATGGTGAATATACTTATTCATCAGCTTTAAAATTAATGAGAGAACATACGTATTATGGATTAGCCTATATACCATCGGATGGAATTTATAATATAACAATCTACATGATTTATCTTGATACTGTATGGGTAAAACGCTTATCATTGAAACTAGACAATTATCCGCCAACCATAGATATTTTGAAACTACCGGCTTCTATAAGCAAGACTATAACATTCGAGATAAAAGTTAGTGATTTGACTTTATCAAGGATCACTGTTTATCTCGACGATAAGATCGTTATTGATAAGTTTATTGAGAATAATGAATCGGTAATCATGCCTATAACTATTGATCCACATGAGCTGGGAGAGGGTTATCATGTGTTAAAAGTGGAAGCAGTGGATAAATTTAACCATGAAAGTAGTGTGGCTAGGAAATTCATAGTTGACTTCGAAGCCCCAAAAATATTCGTTAATCTACCCAGCAAGGTTGTTGAAGGGGGAAACAATTATCTCACTATTATAATAGATGATGCTTCCTTCGATCGCGGAGAAATATATGTAAGTGGTAGATTCAAGTATTTGTTCAAAGATAAATATGTTGAAATACCGCTTGCAATGCTTGACATAGTCCTCCAAGGAACATATAACATTACTATAATAGCGTATGATAAAGCTGGAAACATAAACTCTACAAGTCTAATAGTACATGTACTACCAATGTATCAAACAACAACAACCACTACATCATCTACAACAACTACGATAGAATCTACAACCACTACAAGAACATCCACCACTTCTAGTATACAGAACAATAGAACATTAACCACAGAATCTACCGAAACTAGTGGAGGAGGTAATATGTATCAATTACTCATACCGATATGTATAGTTATTATACTCGCTATTATAGTGTTATTAACATTGTATAGGAGACACAAATAGTATTCTATACCTTCTCCAATATTTTTATAAAAAGATATTTTGTAGCAGTTTGTAAGCCTTATATATACCTTCCTATAACCACCTCTTATTAGGTATAAGAAAACTTCTAGGTGAACGTAATATTGAATAGGCTCTTATCAGCTATAGTGGTATTTATAATTATATTATCAATTATTCCATTGATCAATATAAACATAGCATATTCAAATAATACTAATCCATTAGAGATAATAATTACTGAGGATAATGTAACTTCTTCACCATACTATAAGGGCGGAGATGGATCGAAGAATAATCCATGGATTCTCGAATTTGGCGATCTCGACCTATCCGGCGGCCATATCTACATAACGAATTTTACAGGAGGCTATATGATCATAAGAAACAGTAACATCTACAATGGTGACCGGGTTGTACTAAATATAGGTGCAAATGATAACGTAACTAACATGAATATATTGATCGAAGATACAAGTATCCATGACATCACGGATAAGGGATACGCTTTAAGACTAGAAGCTAAAAACTCTATTATAACCTTAGATAACGTACAAGTATATAATGGTTCGAGTAAGGATTGGTGGGATGCCGCTCTATGTATCGAACATATGGGTAACTCGAAAGTATACATTAATAACAGCGTAATATATGGAGGAGGCCATGTCATCAGAATTGATGGAGTAGACACAGCTACAAAAATAGTAGTCTATAACACGGTTCTCTACGGTGTCAGAGACGATGTAGGATGGGGTACTTCTTGGAGAGGATTAATAAGAATCGACAACAGTAAAGCCCCTGACTTATGGATAATTAACTCAGTCTTCAGTGCAAAGGATTCGGCAGGAGAGCCGTCAGGTATATCGGTTTCAGGAATTAATGATGTAATTATACATTTTGTCAACACTACCATTAAGTATGAGAACATAAGCTTTGATAACATAATAAGAATCTATGAGGGAAGCACTATTAAGCTTATATCTGTAAATGGATTAACTGTTGAAAATCAAGCTGTAGCTCGTGACATTGTCCATATAGGGAGTAATAGTGGTGGAAAATTTGAAACAATAAATATTACTAATGTAAGGGGAGGCGGTTTCAGATATCTTGTCGGAATAAGTAAGGATACAACAGGCGATCAACTACTAGTCACCAATATAAACATCACTGGTGTTAAGGGAATAATCAGCACTGGTAACAAACTCTCGATAAACAGGATAATAGTCGAAAACGTTGCTATAAAAGAAGTAAATAAATTATTCATACTACCCAATACCGATAATGAGATCAAGTTCTTCAAGATAAGAAACCTATACGCAGAAAGCTATAGTGATGGAGCCGATATAAGAGGTGTTTCAAGTGGTTTATTCATAAACAT
>JAMOPC010000154.1 GCA_027064845.1 Desulfurococcales archaeon
AACCATGTAGCGTGGAAGGATGTAGTAATGAATCTGTTCATGAACTTAGCTATGTAGATGCTAAGATTCTTGAGGAAAAGTTAGGGTTAAAACTAAAAGTGTATCATGCTCATCCACCTAGGAGACCAGGTATAGTCTATCTATGTGAAGAACATTATAAGTTATGGAAGAAACTAAGTAAACCAGAGAGAAAAATAAAGGAAATGACACTTAAGTCATAAATATCTCGAGTGATTTTATAGTTTTTAATGTTCCATTTTTAATTCCTAGTCCATATTTGAGGAGTATTAGAAGCTACTTGATGAGGAAGATCGTTTGAAAGTTGTTAGAGAACCAATTATACTATCTGTTGATGATTATTTAAGAGATTTGATAAAGTCTAAAGAAGTTGGTATAATCCATGTATATAAAGAAGAAACAGGAGAGCCAGAACCAGGCCCATTTATTGATGAATTAGATCTCCCTGATCCATTGAAGGAGACTCTTAGGAGAAGAGGTATTAGTAGACTCTACAAGTTTCAATGGGAAGCTTTTAAGAGCATACTTGACGGCTTCAATACTATAATTACAGCAGGTACAGGGACTGGTAAGACAGAAGCATTTCTCTTACCAATACTACATACTATATATAACTCTAGACCCCCTAAGCCTAGCGCGTTACTACTTTATCCTACTAAGGCTTTAGCTCGAGACCAGTTGCAGAGAATAAATGATTATTTTGGTTTCGGTGTTTTTTCCTCAGCAGTATATGATGGTGATACTCCTAGAAAGGTTAGACAAAGGATTTCTTCGAGTCCTCCAGACATATTGGTTTCTAATCCGGACATGATACATGTTGGGCTCGTTTTAAGTCCTACGATTAAGAGGTTTTTGAGGAGTGTAAAGTATATTGTTTTTGATGAACTACACGTATATGAAGGGGTTTTTGGAGCACATGTTAAATGTATTGTCGAGAGGATAAAGAAGTTCCGGAGAAGGGACCTCCCATTATTCATTGGATCTAGTGCAACTATTGGTAATCCGAAAGAATATGCAGAGACATTATTTGGTGTTGATGTAAAAGTTGTTGAAGGACCTGTTAGGAGAAGAGGTATTGCATACCATGTAATGGTTTCTGCCGGTAGGCTAAGCAGATGGTCTGTTACAGCGGCATTGGCAGCTGTTTTATCTAAGCTTGGTCTAAGGTTCTTAGTATTTACTGACAGTCAGCAAATGGCTGAACTAATAGCTAGAATTGCTTGGAGGAGTTATGGAGTAGAAGTAATGGTTCATCGTGCAGGATTACCTGTTGATGAGAGAAAACTTGTAGAGACAAAACTAAGAATGGGAGAGATCAGTGGTGTTGTGGCTACTCCTACTCTTGAGCTCGGGATTGATATAGGGTACTTGGATGCAGTGATCATGGCTTCTCCTCCACCAAGCTATGCCAAGTACTTGCAGAGAGCCGGCCGAGCTGGGCGAAGAGGTAGGAAAGGCTATGTATTCATGGTTTTAGCAGATGATCCCATTGATGCATATTATGAAAGAAATCCGCGGAGATTCTATGAACAAGAATTGCCTCCTCTATACATGGAACCTGATAATGAAGAAGTTGTGAAGATTCATTTACTTGCTCTGCTTCTACAACAAGGTAGAATAAGGAGGAATGAACTGAAAGGAATTTGGCTTAGAATAGCTAATGATTTAGTAGCAGAGAAACTGGCTGCTTGGATCGGACCATATCTTTATCCAAATTATCGTTTAGCCAGGAAACTGTTTCTACGTGAATATATGAGCATTCGAGGCTCAGGTCCACAAGTAGGTATATATGATGCTGATACTGGTGACTTAATAGCTTATAGAGAACTTCCACAAGCTGTTCTTGATCTTCATCCAGAAGCAGTATATCTAGTTAATAGGAGAGTATATAGGAGCGTAAGCATAGATGTCGAGAAGAAGATAGCCTATGTGAAAAGACTGCCCGACGATACACCGTTTTATACGAGGCCTCTTTACAGCGTAGATGTTGTGGATTATTATGTCTTGTCTTCGAGGATAAGTTCTCGTGGTATACCATTATCTTATGCATGGGTACAGCTGCAGATCTCTGTTGAAGGATACATCATTAGAAATTATTGGGAAGGAGAAAAAATAGGTATTAAGAAATGGTTTGATAAACCAATAACTTACACTTATGCTACGAAGGCATTATTGCTTAAATACCCTGAGATAAACGATTGGGATTATATGAGTAATGCTGAAGCTTTCCATGCAATAGAACATGCACTAATATCTGCTGCAAGACCAGTATGTGGTGCTGCCTTAGGAGAAATGGGTGGGATCAGTTATCCAAGTGGTGACATAGTAATATATGATGGAGCCCCGGGCGGCTCTGGATTATCAAGATTATTATTTGAGAGGTTTGAGAAAGCAGAGGAAATAGCTTATGAAATACTGTCTAAGTGCGATTGTGAGGATGGATGCCCTAGATGCATATATAGTCCTTATTGTGGAAATAACAATCAAGTCCTTTCCCGTAGGAAAGCAGAATATGTATTGAGAAACATATTGGCTGGAAAAGCTATTGTTAAAGCAAAACCTATTGTTGAGAAATATGGGAAGCCAATAGTCTAAAGTGTTTCATTTTTGCGATACATCTAAAATATTGTTAAACAACATCTAACAATGGGATGAACGGGGCCTCTACTAGCTGACCTAGTAGGTCTATGGGATGATTGGTTCACGGACCGGGTGACCGCTTCTTGTGAGTTAACAATAATAATCCTATTAGAGTAACTCCTATCAATAATGCTAGGAATACTAAGAAAA
>JAMOPC010000155.1 GCA_027064845.1 Desulfurococcales archaeon
GAAAGCTAGAGGCTAGTAGCGACAATAATAACTATATAGTTATCGACCTTAAGCCAAGAAGCAGAGTAGTAACTTTCAAAATTGAAGCAGATACTCTAAAAACTTTTGATAAATATGTTGAATCACTAGGAATCCGCAACAGGAGCATGGTAATTAAGAAACTTATAACAGCATTCATTGAAGGAATGAAAAAATTTGGTAATTTAAAACAAGGTGAATTCGAACTTGTTTTTGTTCTACGTAGTAAAAATAGTAGTGATAAAAAGAATATGAAGGAAATATCTATTGAGCTCCGTACTTGATGTTCTTATTTGATCATTGTTTTGTAATTTGGTATCTATTCCTAGAGAAAAACCAATTACTCTAAAGTTATAGTTTTCCTTCCTTTATTTTCTCTATAATTATTCTAGCGATATCTGCTGGTAAGCTGATTTGATGCGCTAAGTGTTCAACAGGTATGTCAGGACCATATTCTTGTAATGCTTCCTTTACAGCAGTAACTGGTTCTATATAATATACTTTTCTGCTTATCCTTTTCCTAGCCACAATACCGAGTCTATTTAACTCTGCTAAATACCTTGATTCTATTGTTCTTGGCCTACCAGTAACTTTTGATAAATCATCTGCTGTAGCTTTCTTTAACTCTAGGACTGCTTTCAGAGTTCTCCACAGTGGTGGTGATAATACTATTCCTCTCTTCATGAGAAACCTTATATCATATATGCTACAAAACTCCTCTTCTTGTTCTGACAACATAGATCACCAATTGTTTTCTATAACATTATTATTGTTTATTAAACCTAAAAATCTTTTGCAATTTACAATAAGATTATACATGTTATGTTATTGTCTATTTAGATAGTGATAATTTTATGGAGAAGAAAACAATGATATAAAAATAGACATGTATCAAAGATCCTATCACTTTGTCTAAAGGTTAATGATGTGAACTGGTTTAACATGTAAATAATTTACTAAAGCAAATCTTAGAAAAAGAATTTAGGATACTAGTCAAAATATATAAGTACAAATACAGACCCATATACAATATACTTGTATGTAGGTGTTATACATGTCTTCTTGGCAATGGCTTGGTGGAAGAAAGTTAGATGAAGTAATAACAAAGAGCCTTACCCATCTTGAACTAGTTATTGAAACCGTTAAGAAACTTGACCAGTTAATAGACTCTATTGTTTCAGAGAAAATTAGTGATTTGAAAAATATTTATACGCAAGTAATAAATTATGAGAGAAAAGCCGATTCAATTAAGAGAGATATACTACAATCACTACGAGGAGCATTTATTCATCCACTTGACAGAGAAGACTTATTAAGATTAATCCTGACAGCAGACGATATTGCAGCATATAGTAAAGCTAGTGCTAGGCAACTAGTTACATTCTATGATATCGGCATGAACATTCCCGAAAACATATTGGACATACTAGTTAAGATTTCTAAGAAAACAGTGGAAGCTGGAGAAAAGTTATTAGAGAGCATAAAGTGTTTAGGAACAGATCCTAACAAAACAATCAATCTTACTCATGAAATCGAGAAACTTGAGGAAGAAATAGATGAGCTACGAATGGAGGCACTCGAACACACTTATAGAATATGTTTGAACAACTTCAGACTTGACTGCATATTGTTAATGAGTATTATTGATAACTTAGAAACAATAAGTGATAAGATCGAAGATACAAGTGATGTTATAAGATTAATAGCATTATCTAGCTAAAAACAATGTATCATTTTTAAATAAAAAACATTCATTTAGATAAAAAACCATGTTTTTCTAATAGATAGTATATTAATAATCTCACACCAAATCCTGTTGCAGCTGGTTTATAGTATGGTTTCTTAGGATGTCCTTTCTGAACCCATGCTGTTCCAGCTATGTCTAAGTGTATCCATTTCCGCTTATCCTCGACAAAATGGCTCAAGAATGCTGCTGCAGTAATAGCTCCTGCTGGTCTGCCCCCGATATTATTTATATCTGCAAACTCGCTCTTCAATTGGTCATAGTATTCTTTCCATAAAGGCATTCTCCATACTCTCTCACCTGTTTCCAAACCTAACTTGTATAGCTTCTCAGCCACTTCGTCATTCTCTGTAAATAATCCTGCTGCATAGTTGCCTAGAGCTATAACTATGGCACCTGTAAGGGTTGCTAAATCAAACATGAACTTCGGCTTGTAATTCTTATCAACATATGATAATGTATCGGCAAGAATAATTCTGCCTTCAGCATCAGTATTGCCAACCTCTATGGTCATACCATTATACATTTTGACTATGTCTTTTGGCTTAGTAGCAGTTGGGCCTGGCAAGTTCTCTACAGCTGGAAGAGCACCAACAATATTTAGTGGTAGTTTTAGGGAAGCGACGGCTTTCATTATTCCTAATACAGTTGCTCCACCACTTTTATCATACTTCATTTCATCAATATAGCCTGTAGGCTTGAGGTTTAAGCCTCCAGCATCAAAAGTAACTGTTTTACCAATGAATGCATAGTCCCAATCATCTCCTTCTCTACCCCTGTATTCTAGTATTATAAGTCTTGGTTCGATACTACTTCCTTTACCAACAGCTATTATTCCGTTCATACCCATTTTCTCTAGGTCTTTGTAATGATAAACCTTGATCTTTAACCCATACTGTTTTGCTAACTTCTTCGCTTCCTCCTCGATCTTCTCAGGATTCATATAGTTTGCAGGTGCATCAGCTATTCTCCTAGCATAGTTGACTGCATCAGCTATTAGTTTCGCTTTCTCAATTATAGGACTTAGTTCTTCTCCTCCGCTAG
>JAMOPC010000156.1 GCA_027064845.1 Desulfurococcales archaeon
TGGAAACGTGTTGGGAGAGAATATATTCTCAGCGGACACAGAGGCCCCCATGCCGTCAAGTATATTCTTAGATTCATTTTTGACAGAGAATTCAAAGAAATAATGGCTGAAAAAATCAAGGAAACAGTATATGATTCACTAAAAGACAAAGGAGTAGATGAATCAGATATCTGGATAGATGTCTTGGATATATCACCTGTGCCAAGAAGCACTTTAATACCAGGTAAAAGTAGTGGTGGACAACTACTTACTTTATTCATAGGCAAGAAGAAAGGTCCAAGAATAGTTAAAGACCGTGATGTATTCTTGATAGAGGAAGGGATACCGTTAATGATCATATTTAGAGCATATATTCGTAGAGGGCTTCATAGACTAGAGTACGAGTCAATAGTAACTGAAGCAATAAGAACAACAGTAACTGCCGAGCTAGGGATAAGTGACAAGGAGTATCAAGAAATATTATCCGAGTTCTATAAGTCTCTTAAGCCCCAAGAATATGAGAAGGAAAAAATCACTGTTTAAAAATTATTTCTTCCCAATACTCTTTGCAAGAACTAGTTTCTTTGAAATACTGATAGCTCTTTCAATGAGTTCCTTATCTTCTACACAAGCTACAACAGGCGGTTTCATAGCATATATTACGCCATTCTCGATCCTCACTGCACCGATCATGTCAAGTAATGCAATAATACCATCTATTTCAGGGCTTCTAGGCCAATCGCCAAGCCATGACCAGTTATTAACAGGGATCTTTCCTTCTTTGTATAGCTCATATATGATTTTATGAAACATCCATTGATCAACTTGTTTAAGTTCCCAAATAATTGTATGTATAATGCATATCCATGAATCATCAAAGACGTTCAAACTAATTCCAACCTCCTAATAAACAAATAATTATTTCTTAAAACGAACCCTCCAAAGACCACGTATAACCGTATATGATAATAGATAATGGGTAGAGATAAAAAACGAGACTCTCATAAAGATTTACATAAATAAGTAAAATAGTACTAGAAAAGGGGATAAAGTAATGGCTAAAGTCATGGTTTTTCTAAGGCATAAACCCGAGGAATATGTTGTAAAAGCAATAATCTATAATGACGACGGACAAAAAGTTGAAGAGAAAAACTATGATGGGATCAAACAAGTTATCATAAAAGCAGGTGAAATAAGAATTTCGAGACAATTATCACCAGATCCGTTCTCGTTAGTTATTGATGCAAAGAATCCCAAGATAGAGGTTAAGGAAGGAACACTATTGCACATAATAGATAAAGGGTATTGAATATGAGTAGTGAATATGTCGTGGGAGAGTTTAAACTAGAGGATTCTAGGAGTAGAAGAGGTAAACATAGAGCAAAATCAATTATATTAATCTATTCTAAGGATAAAGGATTGATCCCCCTCGAAAAAATCAGAGAATATATTGTTGAGGAAACCAGTGATAAATCAACATATGTTCGTGGAACAGCTAAGAGAGTGAAGCTGAGGCTGCGTCATGGAGATTATGTACTGTATGCATGGTTTGTTAGGAATTTTCAAGGCAAGGTGAAGGGATACATAGAAGTATATAATTATAAAGGCGAACTCCTCTATAGAGCCAAATATGTCGATAAAATTCTTAGAAAAAGCATTGGCGATCCCTTATATGCTTGGCTTATTAGATTATTTGTTGAAAAAACCAAGTTACCCATAAAAGAATATGCATTAGGTGATGAGAAACATGGGTAAGGAACAAGATGTTTTAGAAATGGCCAAGAGAATGCTGAAAGCCTTTAAGAGTTTCGAATGCTTTGTTTTTGAGAGAGAAGAATTAGAACTTGTTAAGAAAACTCTCATCGAGACAAAAATCAGGAGGCTTGTAAGGATCAAGAAAGCTGATCCAAAGTATGAGCATATATTGATAGTTGTTCCTTGGAGTAAAGAATTCGAAAACATGTGCTTAGCTAAAGTCAAAGAACTCCTTGCACAAGGAAGGATCGATCGAGATACATATAATAAAAGATATAATGAATTAGTGCTTCAATGCATTAGACATTACGAGAGGGAAAGAGTAAAAGAAATAATAAACATTCTTCAAAACTATATTGAGGAAACAACTAGCGGTGGTAATATTGGCGGAAAAGCTAAGTTCATTCCCTTTGAATTCACGTAACTTCTTAGCCATAGGATATATTCTGAGAATCATACCGATCCTTAACATTGTAGGTTCAGCACTTATTCCTATAGGATGGTTCAAGATATACAAATGGGGCAAGTCTAAAGGATACTTGTTAGCATTGATCGGTTCAGCATTATTCCTCGTTATGCTGGTGTATTCAAGCTTTGCAAGCTTTACAACAACACAGTCAATAACACCCCCGGTCACAGCACCGGGGACGGAAGATCTGGAATCATTAAAAAATGTAATGATATCGGCAATAGATATATCTATAAAGAGTTATAGTAATCAACTAATCCATTTATCATACGTTCTTGAAGGCATAGGTCTCATACTAGAATCAATGGGGATCCTCTACTTATCAAAGGACACTAATGGATACTTTCCCAAATACTTGGTTGTATTATTCCTAATACTAGGTATATTGATGATAATAAATGTTCCAGCAATGATTATTTCTATCAGGGGTTTAGAGGAATTAAAAACAGAAATTCAAAACGCTAAGTCACCTGACGAAGTATTTAAGCTTATGACAACTAATTATATGAGTGCTATGGCTCCTGTGATGGCAGTAGCGTTTTCATCATTCATAGTAGGTTTGATAACATATATTATTGCTGGTTATAAGTTCTGGAA
>JAMOPC010000157.1 GCA_027064845.1 Desulfurococcales archaeon
ATATGGTCCGACATGCATATCAATGTAGAGTGCTAATATTGGTTCTTCAGTCATGGTTGTACCAACTTTTATCTTTATATGATCTACATACATTCTACATGATTTATTAATGTCTCTGATAATAGTGTTGAATAAGTAATAATAATATCTTAGATCAAGCCCAGCAACGTGCTGTATGATTAAACCAATAACACTAATATATGTAAAATCTGGTTTAGCATTATGATAATATGATGCATCAAACAAAGTAATATCAAACGTTACATATCCACTACTACCACAATACATAAGTACAATCAGTTTTTCAGTAGAGAATACTAGATCTCTCAAATTATACAATATATCAGTAGGTAAATCAACATTATCTTTACCAATCAAGTACCTACAAGTATTGATATTGTTATAGAACATCTCTACTATGTTCCATCTATTCTTAACTCTGTCAATAAGTTTAGTGACTATGCTCCTAGCACATGATTCATAGTTATTATTACTGCTCATAACCAATCACCACTATGTATACTCCATCGCTAGAATATATGTTACCAGTTCTATTAACCTGTACTTATCACTATACAGATTGATTATTTCGTCGTCAATAACTATGTGTGGTAGTCTGTCTAATGCTTTATTTATAGAGTTTATTAGTCTATTAGAGTACTTGTACTCGGTCTTGTATAGTTCTTTGCCTCTCATTCCTTCTCCTATTGTTTTACTGAATGTGTCGTGGTAAATTGTTGTACTACATTCTATGCTTGGCTTATTATCACACTTCATACTCATATATGTATTGTTAGTTATTGATACTAGACTATCTATGTTAAGTTCTCCTTTTTCACCATAGGTTGTTTTAACAATTATATCGGTCAATAGATCTCCATAGTTAAGTGATATTGTTATACTCTTCTCTTTTAGTGTGCTTGAATCAACAATGTTTATCTTCATATAATTACATGAAACCATATCAGTAGATACGTATCTACAATAATCCCTTATAAGATCAATTATATGACTTACTGGTTTATACTCTATGTACGGTAATAATTCGTTTAATAGCTTTATTTTAAACTTTCTTGGGGAATAGAACTTTCTAGTCTTGATACCGCTTATAGCATAGTCAATATCATATTCTAGTAACGATATCTCAATCTTATCATCCCTAGTATGATATACTATGTAATAATGTCTCTTAGGATCAAAGAACAATTCTTCAAACTTACCGATATTATAAATGGTTTTATTAAGATTAACTAGTAAGTCGTATATTTTATCAAATATTTTCCTATAATCATCTATTCTGCTGACTTGCTTACTGTATATCTCGTTTATTTTTTCTACTATTTCCTCATCAATTATTCCTATATTATACATGTTTTTCCACCATCATTAGTTATTTATATATAGGTCTGTATCATGTATCCATTATGCTCTACTATTTTCTCTGATAAGAACATATCAGCTATTCTATACAGCGTTGTTTCAGCAGACTTTGATACGTCTAGAAGAATTTTTAGAAGATCTTCGTCTCTAGTTGTGCTTACCCACCTAATATCTATTTCTCCATCTTCAATCCTATATTCCGCTTCTGCAACTTTTCTCATGTGATGATCTATTACTATGTGTCCCTCATCTTTCATAGTATAGTGTTCTAGTACTACTGTCATTTTGTCTTCTTCTTTATCTATAAGATATTCTATGTCATAGTATATCTTGAAGATAGGACCGTGTATTTTTGCTTCATAAGATGTTGTATCACGTATCATGTCTATTTCAGGTATCTTTTTTGGGTATATGTACTCGTACTCTGTCCTGAATAAAGCGTTTGTCACAATATCCATTATTCTGCTTAACAGGTACTTATCTATATGTGATAGCTCTGTTATAACACCTTGCAGTATCCCGGCAACTACTGTTGTTGCTTCATCAACGCTTTCTAGTTTTACTATATCCTCACAATATATCGTTATACTTACAGTTCTAGTACTCATTTGTATTACGGTTACCTGTTCTTGTTTCTTATTCATAATAATTATTCCGTACAAACCGGGGGACTTAAGTGCTTCTCCGATATGTGACATTATAGTATCTTCCAGTTCAAGTTCATGGATTACTTGTTTCCTAGACATTATGATATTAACACTTGTTTCAACTGAGTGTTTAAGCCTATCTTCTACTTGTTCTCTAACCACATTTCTCCACCTAGAATAGTTTTATATACTATGCGTAATAAATAATGTATCTCGGTGAGTAATGGTTGAAGAGATGGGTTCTAATAACTCCTTACGAGATAAAGTCGTTGGCTGAGAACGCCGCTATGCTGACAAATACTTCTCCAGAGGAAATAACAAGGATATACCACGAGCTGTTAAGCGATATAACACTACCCCTAGACATTACACAATTGGTGTATAAATGCGTAGACATGGGATACACTACAGACAACTGTGCAATAATAGTATCTGTGATAATGGGATTCTTACTATCGAGATGCATAATAAATAAGAACTGCAAGATAGTGGTAGAGCCTCTGGAAACAAGTAATAAATAGCTATTTTTTCCATAAATCTCCTCGGACTCCCCTCATAATTCCCTCATAATTCCTCCCAAATCCTCTCATTCCTGAGGCGATCAGTTTTTGATCAAAAATTTTGATCAACGCAAAAAATAAAAAAACGTTTTTTTTATTTTTGTTTTTTTATGCAAAAAAGCAAATTTCAATTGAAGTCGTTTTAAAAGCTTTTCGCAAGGTTTTTATATGATTTATGCATAAATAATATATGAAAACGAAAAAAATCG
>JAMOPC010000158.1 GCA_027064845.1 Desulfurococcales archaeon
TGCTGATATAGCTGCTCCCACAACATAATCAGCTGTTCCAACAGCGTCTACAGCGCTCTTAATAGTCCATGCGAGTAATAAGATAGCATTAGCGTATACCATTAGGTACATTCCCTTAACAGTGTACTCCATTGACTCTGAGAACGATAGTGACTTGTAAATTAGAGCCATTGCTAGTGCGAATAAATATGCTGTGAAGCTCCCCCAGAGCAATGCTGTAGCAGCATCAGCCTCCATCAATGCATCACCAAACGGGACTTCCCACCAAGCATTCTTGTATCCAATAGATTCCGCGCCAGTATACCACATGCCTATAAGTGTTATAAATATGAGGAGAAGCACAGAAACTACAAATACCCATGCAGGTGCATATTTCTTTGCCTTAGGCTCTCCAAGAACAGTTTCTGTAGGCATTAATGGTTTTGCACCGTCTCTCAAAACCTTACCAGTACTAACAGCTCTGTGCTCAGCTCTCAGCATTGGCCCAAAATGCCTCCTAGTCAATACCACAAGCAATACCAGTATTATTGCTAGTATAGAATAGAATCTAAACGGTACAGAAGATAGCCATGCAGCATAAGGCGATATGTCGGGTGCAAAAGCTATTTCTCCCTTGGCAGCTTCTCCTGCTAGAGACTGAAATGAATTCTTAATTAATCCAACCTCGTATCCTATCCATGTCGATACAAGGGCTAATCCCGCTACTGGTGCTGCTGTTGAGTCAACAATATAGCTTAGTAGCTCTCTACTAACTCTGGTCTTATCTGTCAATGGTCTAGCAGTGTTTCCTACAACGATAGTGTTCGTATAGTCATCGAAAAATATTAGGACTCCGAGAAGCCATCCTATAAAGCTAGATCCCCTTGCACTCTTAACTTTTCTACTTATAATTCTCGCTAATGCATGCATAGAGCCGGAAGCATAGAGGACTCCAACAAATGCTCCAATAATGAAGTCAAATATTAGAATCGTGGCATTCCATGAATCAGTCGCATTTTCTATGATCCATTGTAGTGTCTGGGTAGTAGCCATTATTGGATTATATCCTGCAACCATAAGTGCTCCAACCCAGATACCAGCGAACAATGCAGGCAGTACTTGTCTTGTAGCAATAGCTAGCACAATTGCTAGTAGAGGAGGTAAGAGCGGGAATACTACATAGGGTCTTTCAGCTGTTGGTCCTTGAAACGCTATAAGGCTTATTATGAGAACAATGACTATAACTATTGTTTTAACTAGAGTACCCTTATCCATAATTTTACACCTACCCATAAGGGATCAGTGGATAAAATTGAACCTGTTAATATTTTTATCCGAATATAATAAAAGTTTTCCTACACTCTTCCCACAAATATATATTGATATAAGTGTTAGAGCATATTAACTAGTTCAACATGTTAAATGAAATAATCCCAGAACCTTCTTTCCTTTTTCTACTAATTCATTGTATTTTCTCACAGCTTTACGAGTATCCGAAATGAATACATCAACACTTTTCTTCTTGAAGAAGTTAATGACTTCATCATCAACACTCATATAACCATAATAACCTGTACCAATCACTACAGCATCGTATTCTATATTATCTGGAACATACTTCCTAATATCATCTAATTGAAGTCTATGACCTTCCTTCCTCCACCAATTCGCTATGACTCCAACAGGTGTTATTATTAGGTCTCTTACATGTTTTTCTCCATCTAAGACCATTTCTCCAAAATCATATTTTCTAATCAAAGGCTGCATCGAGGCATTTCACCCAATTAATATCTTGTTTCCTCTCAAGGTCTTCTATAAAATATATTATTTATTCCGAATCCTTAATTCTTTACATATTAATAGTGCTTGATGTAAGCAATGATTATTCCGGAAAATAATTGTCAATTCCTAATTAGCGATATTGGGTGCGCTCATGGGGGTAACTAAGGGAAGACTAAATGAGAAACATGTTATTGATTGGTTTACGGGATTTAATATTGGTAATTTCTTATTGAACATGGTTATTGGAATGTACATGATGCTTACAAGGGATTATGTAAAAACATTACTCGGTTACAATTATTCATTTATGACTTTACTTGTAGCATTTGAAACCCTTCCATCAATTATGAGCGTTATTGGTGGTAGTATTGGTGATATTATTGGTCGAAGAAAAGTACTTGGTTTCAGCATAGTTGGCTTGATCCCGCTTGCATTAATGGGTGTGCTTGAAATACAATATTTACCATTATTGACTGGAATATACTCTGCTATGATTAGTATTTCTTTATCCATCATTATGGGTGCCTTGCTACACGCAACCAAGAGTAGCGGTAAATCATATGGTTATTTTATGACATATGCGACTTTAGGCTGGGGACTAGGTGGACCATTAGCTGGTTTCCTTGAACCAATCATTGGTTTAAGGAATTGCTTTCTCCTGGTCTCTTTGATCTATGCCATATCTATTCTCATACCCTACTCTGTATTTCCAGAGATCGCCATAGGTGGTGAGGCAGGGCTAAAAGACATTGTAATCGGTGCTAAGACTGTAATATATATCTTTATAGCTGGTTCCCTTGTATTCGCTGGATTAAACTTGTTCTTTGGAAACTATTCATTAAGGCTTAGAGAAATATCTGGTTCACCAGAAGTTTTTGGGATCGTATATACATTGTTACCAGCTATTATTGGGGCTATTACTAGACCCTTTATCGGTATTTTATCAGATCGAGTTGATCCATTAATTGTCGCACTAATTGGGTGTATAATTGAAGTTGTATGTATTATTATGCTATATTAT
>JAMOPC010000159.1 GCA_027064845.1 Desulfurococcales archaeon
GGATATTTTCTTTGTTTTCCGCATAATTTGTATCTAGCACCATGTAAACACCATCGCTCCATTTAACTAAGTAGCCAAGCTTAGTCATTGTAACTAGGATTCTACCAGCTGTTTTTGGGCTTATACCGAGCTCGTATGCAACCTCGTGTACTCTAATAAATCTCTTTCCCCGGTCCCTAAACCTCATAGCTAGAAGTCTTAGATCAATAGTTATTGTTGCAGTGTATTTGTTCTTTTTCCTCATAGCTCTCTCCTCGTCATAGAATAGGGCCTTATTTAAATAACCGGGTCCTAGGCGAAACTAAACAACCTAATTATCTAATGAATATATCTGGAGACATTCTTAGTGCTCAGGGCCAAGGAACTTCTTCACTTATCTGCACGGAGCCGATGCTCATCATCGCTTCCAAGAAGAATAAGAATTATTAAACTCCTTGATATAAACGTATTGATAGAGTGCCGGGGTAGCTCAGCCTGGTAGAGCGCCGGGCTGTTAACCCACGGGTTCGAGGAGCCTGGCAGACACCCGGTGGTCCGGGGTTCGAATCCCCGCCCCGGCGCTTTTCCTATTAATTCTCAGTTACATTTATATCCCTCCATAAGCGATTTCATAGGTGATGTAAAATAATTGTTTATAGGTGTTGTAAATGGCTCCTATAGAAGTGTTTAGTAAGGAGGAGTTCAAGAAATATGCTGAGAAGGCAATAGAGTGTAGAATATACAGAGATCATAAGAGATCAATAGCCAAGATCAAAGCTAGGACTAAGAAAAAACTTATAACGATAAAGATACCATTAGATCAGCTCGAATCCTTCTTATCTGATATAAAGTGCGAGAATATTGTTGAAATTAAGTAAACATTATTTTAGGCTTCTAGTTTAATTTCTTCACCGTTACTTGGTGTATAAATATTTATGTCTTTTCCAAGGGCTTCTCTAGCCATACTCGCTAGCTTCGTTGTTGACTCGGGTTCACCATGTATGATAACTATGTTCTTCAATACATGTTTGTAGCGGAGCATAATTGATAATAAACCATCCTTGCCTGCATGACTCGACAAGTCAAACCATTCAAGCCTAGCTCTCATTTCCTCAATTCCTAGTTCTTCGAGTTTCCCTTTCTCAAGCAATATATGGCCAGGGGAATTTGGTGCTTGATAGCTTACTAAGAATACCGCGTTCTTAGGGTTATCGCTTATTTTCTTAAGATAATAAACACTTGGTCCTCCTTTGAGCATACCTGCTGAGGATATTATAACACTAGGTGTTTTCCATGCTTTTCTCCTATCACTCCATCCTCGTATGAAGAATGTGTTTTCCACAGCTTTTTGGAACATAGCTGGGTCTCTTAGGAAATTCTTGTATTTTAAATAAATATTCGTGATATCACGAGACATCCCGTCAACATATATATTTACATGTGGGAGTTCTGCTTGTACCAAGCACATTACTTCTTGTGTCCTACCAACGCTAAATGCTGGTATTAATACTGTTCCTCCACTATCTATTACCTCTTCTATAGCATCGATCAATCGTTTCTCGCTCATATGGCGTGGAGGATGTTTTGTTGAACCATATGTGGACTCTATTATTAACGTATCTATCTTTATAGGCCAGAGCTGTGCTCTGTTCAGTGTCCATGTCTGGATTGTGTTAACGTCACCAGTATATAGTATTCTATGACCGCTGGGTGTTTCGAGATAGATCATTGAACTGCCAAGTATGTGGCCAGCATCAGTGAATAATAATGTAAATTCCCCTGCTTCTTCTTCAACACCATATTCCATGAACTTGGCTTTGGTAGCCATTGTTTCAAATTCTCCTATATCATAATCAACATAGTAAGCGTTTAGTTTGAGAAAGTCATTAATTAATAACTTCCCTATATCGAGTGTTGGTTTTGTAACATATAATGGTGGTTTGCCGGTAATATATAAGAGTGGAGCAGCTCCTATATGGTCAAGATGTGCATGTGTAATAGCTATGCCTGATAAGTCTATTGGGCGGACGTGGAGAGGAAATTGTGGGTGATCTTCTTCATCGAAGTTAACACCATAATCGAGTAAGAAGTACTTGTTCTTATCAATAACTAAATATGCTGCACGACCTACTTCTTGTCCACCGCCAAGGATTTTTAAAAACACCATTCTCCTCACACGCTATTATTATCCTTTTGATCGTTATTGACAAGTATTCTTATTTGCAAACCAAATTATATATCCTAACTATATCAATTAAAGTATGTGAGGAGAATCATAGATAACGGAATGCTTATATGGTGTATGTAAAATGTTTCCTGGAATGAGTCCTAGAGAATTAAGACGTGCACTAAAAAGGCTCGGTATACAGGTAAACGAATTAGAAGACGTCAAGGAAGTACAGATCATCTTGTCGGATAAAAAGATAGTGATTGAGAAACCCCAGGTTCTTGAAATGAAATCTGCTGGCCAATCTATTTTCCAAATAATAGGTACTCCGAGAATTGAAGAATTAGAAGAAACAATAGAGGTGTCCGAAGAAGATATAGAATTTGTTATTTCTCAAACAGGTGTATCAAGAGAAGAGGCAAGGGAAGCTTTAATAAAAGCAAAAGGTGATTTAGCTGAAGCAATACTTTACCTAAAAGAAAAAGGCAGTGGGTAAAGTTAAAGAATTTATTACGTAAAATTATTTGCGATTATTTAACTGGTGGGATTTTGAAATATAGTACAATTGGTAATGTTTATAGATTGTTTGACCAAGAACAAGTGGGAGAACTCAATAAACCAGCTTATCTCCTCAACGTATATTATGACGGAAGTATTGGTAAAGCAGTTCTTGTTTTTTTGGATGAGAGAGGCGATAAACTATATTTTATACCGGATCCTATGGGGCATAAGCCATATTTCCTTACTAACGAGTCACCTGAACAAGTACAGTCAAATAGGAAGATAGTTGATCACCCAGGTTTTGATAGTATAGAGACTGTTATTAAAATAGATCCTTTTACTATGAAAGAAGTAAGGCTAACAAGGATCGTGACAAAGGATCCATTAAGCGTGGCTAAACTCAGAGAATATGTTTCCAAGGCATGGGAGGCTAAGATAAAGTATCATGACAACTACATCTATGATTTCCAATTAATACCGGGCATGAGGTATGTTATTAAAAACATTGGTATGAAAAAAGTATTCAAAATGATAGAGCCAGAGATATCTCCAGAGACAATTAATAAGGTTAGAAGCATTTTTAGTAAAGAAGCTAAAGAAACAATCAAGCTAGCCGAAGAATGGATACCATTATTCGAGGAAACCCCACCAAAAGCTAAGCGTTTAGCAATTGATATAGAAGTATATACTCCTTTCAAGGGACGAGTTCCTAACCCTAAACTTGCTGAATACCCTATAATTAGTGTTGCATTAGTAAGCAATGATGGATTAAATAAAGTCCTCGTTTTGGGGAGAGAAAGTACATGGGGAGAAATACCTCCCGAATATCCCTATAAAGCAGAGATAGAAGTATTTGACTCCGAAGAAGCATTAATATATGAAACCTTTAGGATCATTACCAAGTATCCTCTTGTGATTACTTTTAATGGTGACAACTTCGACTTACTCTACCTATTTAACAGAGCACTACGAATAGGAATACCTCGAGAACACATACCTTTCAAGCTTGGAGAAGACATCGTCAGAATAGAAACGAGTATTCACATAGATTTATACAAATTCTTCAAGAATAGGGCTATTAAAAGCTATGCTTTTGGAGGAAAATATCAGGAAGAAAACTTAGACTCTATAGCTTCAGCTCTTCTAGGCATATCAAAAATAAGTGTTGAAGGAAATATAGGAGAACTCACTATATCAAGACTAATCGCTTACAACTACAGAGATGCAGAGATAACACTTATGCTTACAACATTTAATAACGAACTTGTTTGGAGGCTTATGATACTATTATCGCGTATAGCGAAAGTAGGAATAGAAGACGTATGTAGGAAAAGTATATCGAAATGGATACAAAACCTATTCTACTGGATACATAGAAAACTCAATTACTTAATCCCAGAACCTGAAGACATATGGAGGCATGGCAAAGCCAGTACTACGCAAGCCACTATAGAAGGAAAGAAATATGCTGGAGCTCTCGTGATAGAGCCTCCCAAAGGAATATTCTTTAAAATAACAGTTCTTGACGTAGCATCTCTGTATCCGAGCATTATTAAAAAATATAACTTAAGCTACGAAACGGTCGACAGCAATACTTGTAAAGAAATAATAGATGTAATCGATGAAACAGGTAGAAAAATCCACCACGTATGCATAGATAGGCCTGGATTAACAGCGCAAATAACGGGTTTGCTCAGAGATTTCCGTGTAGGCATTTATAAGAAGAAAGCCAAGTCGAAAGAAATACCCTTAGAGCTACAGACATGGTACGATGTTGTACAAAGAGCTATGAAAGTATTCATAAATGCAAGCTATGGAGTTTTCGGTGCAGAGAACTTCCCACTATACTCGCCAGCAGTTGCGGAAAGTGTAACGGCTCTAGGGAGAAAATCTCTTTACTCTATACTAAAGAAAGCAGCAGAAATCGGTGTCAAGGTAATATATGGTGATACAGACTCTATATTCTTATGGGCGCCTACAAAAGAACAATTAATGAAACTCCAAGAATGGGTATCTAAGACCCTAGGATTAGAGATTGAAGTTGACAAGGAGTTCACATACGTATTATTCACTGGTTTAAAGAAAAACTATATTGGTAGATATGTTGATGGTGGTATTGAAATTAAAGGACTAATGGCTAAAAAGAGGAATACACCAGAATTCCTAAAAGAACTATTCACAGAACTTATAGAGAAGCTAAAAACTGCTCAATCCCCGGAGGACTTTATATTATTCAAGAACTGGTTAGAGAAAGAAATCAAGAACTTATATACTTCTTTAAAGAGGAAAGAGATAACTCTAGACCAATTAGCTTTTAGAGTTGGTTTAACTAAGAAACTCGAAGAATATACAAAGAACAAACCGCCCCACGTCAAAGCGGCTTTGCAACTAAAAATGTATGGATACACTGTTGAAGAAGGAGATATAATAACATATGTTAAGGTAAAGACACGTGATGGATACAAAGCTATTCAATTAGCTAAACTCTATGAAATAGATCCTGATAAATATATTGAGATAATTAGTAGTGCTCTAAGCCAGTTATTAGAAGCATTTGGTGTACAATGGGATGATATAATAGGTGGTACAAGGCTACGAGAAATTAGTATAATCTAGCTCAACGAGTCCTTGATCACCATAATAGTTTATAATACTTTTATTTTATCTAAGAATAGTGAGCCTATATTTAAGAGGTAAAAGTACCAAGGTGAAACAAATGCCCAAGAAGAGAGAAAGTAGAGGAAGACATAAAGGTTCGAAAGGAAAAGTTGATGTAGTACAATGTGATAACTGTGGTAGGCTTGTTCCAAGAGACAAGGCAATATGTGTTACAAGATGGTACAGCCCCGTGAATCCACAGCTTGCTCGTGAGCTCGAAAAGAAGGGAGCAATAATTATGAAATACCCAGTGACTAAGTGCTATTGTGTATCATGCGCGGTTCATTTCGGTATAGTGAAGGTTAGGCCGGAACATGAGAGGAAACCTAAGCCACAGCCAATATAAACAAATATTATTCATAGAGTACAATCCTTATTTTAACCGCATAGATATCATTAAAAGAATAATCTATCTCTCCAAGTTTTTGGAAACAATTAAGAAAGTAAGTATATTATTCTTCAATCAGAGCAAACATAGTTATTATTTAGTTGACATTATAAAAGGTAATTATTCAGCTTTACCAACTAATTATTATGAAGCAATAAAACGTTTTATGAGAGAATGTAAGTCTATATGTATTATGGATGAAAATGGAGAAAATATATTTAGAGAAGAAAAAAGCTGTGATTGTATAATATCGGGGCTACATAGCGATATTCCTTCATCAACTATTGATTATATTGAGAAATACCTTACTATATACAGAGTAAAGCTATCAAATATAAGCTATTTAGCTACACAAGTTCTTTTAATAATAGATTTTCTTAATAAAGCACAGAATATCCTCTATCTCCTCCCAAAACTATAAAAATACGCGATTATTATACTCTATCCATTGAGGTGTTGTTGATGCCTAAAGTAAAGAAGATAATACTAGTTACAGCAACTCATCACCCTTATCATAGCTTATGGAAAAAACTAGCAGAGGAAGTAGCTAATAGGCATGGTATTGAACTAGAAATACGGTATGAGGACTACGTCTTCCTCATTGAGCATGGTGATACAGATGAGTATGGAATGGCTTGGGTACCACAAATACTAGCCGAGTTTGATGATGGTTCAATAAAAGTACTGTTATCACAGCTCCCACTAAATGAGGCTTTACAGCCAGATCCGGAAAAGGCTCTTGAGATTATGGAGGAAAAGATAAAACAGTATGAAGGGCAGTAAGACTGATACTAATTGTATAAAAACACTAGCAAAATATTAAGCACAAATTTGTTTTTATATTAACTGGGATATCCTTTACTAGTCAAGGTGAAGCCATAAGTATGCCTTATCATGTTCCATACGTGCCTACGCCTTTGCCTGTTGTTCGAGCTATGTTAAAACTTGCTGAAGCAGGACCAGACGATATTGTTTACGACTTAGGTTGCGGGGATGGGAGAATATTAATAATTGCTGTAAAAGAATTTGGCGTAAAGAAAGCTGTCGGAATAGATAGGGATCCTAATAGAATTAACGAAGCTTATAAAAATGCTAAAGATCACGGTGTATTAGACAGAATATTATTGATAAACGATGATTTCTTTAACGTTGATATAAGCGAAGCAACTATTGTTACACTATTCTTACTCACAATAGTAAATGAAGCTCTTAAGCCAAAGTTTGAAAAAGAACTACATGATGGTACACGAATAGTTAGTCATGAATTCAGGATTCCGGGTTGGAAGCCACGAAAAGTTGTTGAAGTAAGAGATCATAACGGCTTATCTCATACTATTTATTTATATGTAAAAGGTAAGCATAAGTACTAACTGTTATTGTTAATTTAGTTAAACAATTTTTCTAGCGAATACTATGTATCCAGTGTGGCCTATCATAAATGTTTTTGGTCTAGTAGCTCCTTCCTCAGCAAGGTATTCTCTTAACAAGACTTCATATACATGTATATCTATGAACTTATTAGATATCTTCATTGACACAACAGTTTTTTCTACTTGATTAACAGTAGGCACGTATATCAGGATAGGCATTGATGGTTTTAAGGCACGGTATGCTGTTTCAAGCGCATTCCATGGGTCCGGTAAGTCATAGAACACAGCATCAAATACTTCTTCTTGAACAATTGATGAATCCCTAATATCTCCTAGTACTAGCTGAACCTTATCTATTAACCCTGCCTTTTCTAGGTTATGTTTAGCAATCTCTAAATGTTCTTTCCTAATGTCAAATCCTATAATTTTTCCTCGATTACTTATGAAGTTTGCAAGTGATATTGTTAAGAAGCCTGTTCCAACACCTGCTTCAAGTATTTTTGAGTCAGGATTTATGCTTGATAAGTATATCATTAATGAGGAGTCTTTTGGGTAAATTATTTGTGTGACCCTATTAATTGCGTGGAGATAATCTATGAGTAATGGTTTTAACAAATATGCTTTAACGCCTTGACTTGTATATATGTGTTCACCGTACCTCTTACCTACAATGTCATTGTGTTTTATATACCCTTTATCTGTTCCTAGTATATTATTCTCCGTTATTCTAATAGTATATATTCTCTTTGGATCAATGTATATTGTTACAATATCTCCGTAGTCGAGTTTTTTCATAATAGATCATCTTCGGTCCTGGTGTCAGTCATCATCTCGTATCAGTAATACCAACCATCCACATCCTCGTATGGGTATATTATATAAAGCTTTAATTTATGTTTTCTTTAAGGGTGAAGTATTTAATGAATAAGGAAAAACCAATGTATTTAATGAGTATTCGACCCAAATATGCTTACAGAATATTCACAGGTATTAAGAAGTTTGAGCTGAGAAAATGGTTTGGAGTAATTCCTGAAAAGAGATCTATAATTATAGTTTATGCTAGTGGATCAGTTAGAGCTATTATTGGTGAATTTACTGTTGGGAACATTATCATCGGTAAACCTAGCGAGGTTTGGGATAAGCTTTCTAAATATGAAAGTATAGGGGTTGGTAACGAAGATTATCAATATATTAGAGGATCGAAAACAGCTATGGCTTTAGAGGTAGTGGATCCTATCCTATATGTTAAGCCAATCACCCTTGAAGAACTAAGATCCATAATCCCTGGTTTTATGCCTCCATTTAGTTTTAGGAGATTATCACCCGATGAACCCTTGTATGAATTAATAATTAAGAAGGCACGAAAACTAGTGAAGCAAGTTTCTTAAAAACTCTTAATTGGAAGTACTATTATATTAAAATTCAGATTCTTTTACCCAAAGTTCTTTCTTTAATAAATCCCTAATAGCTACGCGTATAACCTCGCTTCTGCTACTATATCTTCCAATTTTTACTAGTTCGTCTAATCCTTCGACATATATTTCAGGCATTTTTACTGTTATTAGCCTCATTCTAGCGATTGCGCCTGCCATCCAAATCACCGTTGTATTAATAGTAACATAAAAATTTAAAAAGGAGAAGGCGTTTAATCCATTATTGATCATATATAAGTTTTTCTATTATCTTCTTTTCTAACTAATAATATTTCTAGAAAAGCGCCCCAAACTGCCCAGTATAACGAGTACCATTCATGCAATATTTTTGATATTTTTGCTTTATCAGCTACAATATATGTTGTAGTTAGCATTAAAAACACATAGACTAGTGGAGCGAACTGTACACTGTAAAAACTATATTGTGTTCTACCACCAATAATCCATAAAAGCAAATAACCTGTAAATACGCCTATTAGGAATAACCAGGAATAAGCATACTTCTTATCAAATCTATAGGCGGGACTCAATATGATCGAATACGATAAAGCAATTGACCAGAGAGGCCAGAAACCTAGTGCTACCAATTTCTTGTTATTATTTAGATAATACAAGACAAAACCGTTATTCCCTATAAACCAGTCCCATGGTGCAGAGCTGATGGGGCATCCTGCACCGGTGCATTTTATAGAGGTATGCCATTTAATAGAGCCTATTACTGCCTGATTAAACCATGAGTTGAATCCTAAGTGAGTAATTAAAGGTATAGATATGATTGATTGAATAAGTATGAAACCGATTACTGTTAACAAAAAGTATCTTGTTGTATAGTATATGAAATTTACAATACTGGTATTCTCTTTTAGCTTGTCTCTAATATATAGTAAAAATAATGGTACCAATACAAATAATGTGTTGAACTTAAATCCTGAACCAATTAATGCTGATAAAAGTGCTTCTTTATGTTTCTTCGATATAGCAAAATATAGGGAAAGAATAGTAAAGAGAGCGACATAAATATCTAATAGAGCTATACTGGATAATGCTCTCATAATCGGATCTACTGCAGTAAATAGACAACCTATGATAGCTAATAAATAATTCTTACTTAATTTAAACAACACTATGAAAGTAAACAATACTATCAACATACCAGTGATTATTGACGGTATTCTCCAATAAAGAGGATAATCACTAAAAACTAGAATGGATAGAGCAATTAAGTATTTTCCGAGAGGTGGGTGTTCTAGATTAAGGTAGTGATCTATATTAGCAGCATCAGGGATTCTCCAACCATAAACAACATCTTTAATTTCCACTTGGTTCTTTAGTTCATTAATGAAATCTTGTATGTTCTCTTGATTACTGGATTCTATGTAGAAGGCCTTTATTTCTGAATAAGAGTTGTCTACGATAGATATATTGTATTTTGAAGCGAGGTGTTCTAAAGCTTTCCAATCCAATTTGCCGTCATATATTATGCTCGCACCATAACGATTACTGGGGAGCACTGGTCTTATATGGAATACTTTTTCGAGAATGTTTCTAGCCGAGGAAACATACCAAACTTCATCTGATACATAACCTTTCCCGTTTCTCTCTTCTTCAAGCTTTGTGAGTAATAAAGCAGTAGAATAATATTGAAACCCTGTAAATACAATAATCGAAGCAATAATAACAATTACTATTATTTTATTGCGTTTCCCCTTATTCATCCTTGATCATCGTTGAAGCTATATTTTGTTCATTAATTAATATATAGCATAACAATGGAGTTATTAGTGTAGCGGGAGTGATATATTGGCTGCTAATTTAAAGAAGTTAAGCATTATACTTGGATTTTTGGTAGTAATTGTTTCTTTCATAATACATATGCCTCTAGAAATGCAGGAACTATTGTTTGGTAAGACTGTTTTCGAGAATGTTGTTTATAGTGATATTTTGGGAGTTTATCGTGGAGTGTTTATGAATAAAGATGTCTGTGAAAATGTATTAATGAATAAAACAGTAGAAATTTATCCCTGGTTAAGAATCGATTCATTTAAAAGCTTTTGTATTAATAAGAGTTTTCTCCCAATTCTGTATATAGATTATTATTTGAAAACGCCTCCTCTGTCGAGTTTTTTGTTTTGGTTAATAACTATTGTTGAGTATGCTATTGGATACTTTATCGGTTTAAGTATTCATAACGTGTTTTCTACAATTAATGGTTTATCGATTTTTTACATTACATACAGTTTGTTGATGAGCCTGTTTTACTTCTTGACTATAAGGGTTTATAGGAAAATACTTGTGCTGATAAATTATCGTGGTATTTTTGCGTTTTTCTCATTTATGTTCTTGTCGTTTATTGTTTACCTAATATATAGTTGGGAAATAGTATTTCTTTACGTTGTTCTTTTAAGTATTAAAAGAATGCTTGAACAGAAATTTGATATTTTAACTTATCTATTATTAGGGCTAAGTGCTTCTATTAACTATATTGGATGGATAATTGTTGTTTATCTATTATACGCGTTCTTAACTAGTAGAAAACCTGACATGAATATTGTTAAGGGTTTAGCTATTGGGCTTCTACCTTATCTTATCGTGTTAATTGTTAATCCTATTTATTTATCTGAAACATTTAATTACTTTGTTTCTTCGAGTTATTGTAATAATTGTATCTATTTATTAACAACAATTGATCCGTGGAGCCAATATATGAGGGCTATAGCATTCATAGTTGTAGTAAGTGTACTTACAATTATTTTTCCTTTCTTAGATATAAGATTGCGTCCAGTTGAAGTAGTTTCTATTTTATTAGTTATATCAATAACATTATCTCTTGAATTTCCACCTCAAAGCTTTATATTGATTGCACCATTACTATCTATCTATCTATATCATCGTAAGGAGAAATTTTCAATAATTATTGCTGATTTATTGAATGCTCTAATAATAATTTTATGGTTTAAAGACCTAGAGCTACGTAAATTATTTGGATTCTTGGATTTACCTATTAAGTACTCTCCACAAACGCTTGACTCTCCTGTACAATTAATAGCTCAGACTAGGAACATGATCCTTATAATAATTTTCATAATTATCATACATAGATTAATGAAGAATAATTTTAATAAAGACTTAGAAATTGAGAATATTTATGAAAAACACCTAAGTGCCGGGGTCGCCTAGCCTGGTAGGGCGCCGGCCTGCTAAGCCCAAAGAAACAGCACGGACAGCCGGTGGGGGATTCCCCGCGCGGGTTCAAATCCCGCCCCCGGCGCTTCTTTCTATTTTTATTCCAAAATAGAAATGTAAAGAAACATAATTATTTCAATATAAGTGAATATTATATTCGGTGAACAATTTGATCGACATTCTTAACTTATTGAAAGATAAGAGTGAACAAGAAATATATCAGTTATTATTAAGAAACTATATCGCACCAGACTTCGATCATGCCTTTGAAAAATCAAAAGTAGTTCTATGTGTTTCTCCGCATCCAGATGATTGTGATGTAGGTGTTGGTGGTTTAATAGCTAAGTACTCTGGCAATGTGGAAACATACTATGTTATCGTAACAGATGGATCTAAGGGGACTAAACGTAAAGATATGGATCCACATGAGCTAGCCATTATAAGGAAGAAGGAACAAGAAGAAGCAGCTAAAATACTGGGTGTCAAGGAAATATTTTGGCTAGGTTATGTTGATGGTGAAATTGATTATCGTGATTATCGTCGTATAATGCTTGATTTAATACATATATATCGTCTCATAAAACCAGATATAGTGTTAACACCGGATCCTTCATTACCTTATGAAGCACACTTAGACCATATTATTGTGGGGAAAGCAACATCATCTGCAGCAATATTCTCTGGAATGCCTTTGTTTAACAAACTAGACCAAGTCTCAGGACTAGAACCTCATCGCGTAAAATATGTTGGGTACTACTATACATCTAAACCTAACTATTATGTAGATATTACAAGCGTTATTGATAAGAAATTAGAAGCATTGAAGAAGCACGTGTCACAATTTGGAGACTCATGGAATTATATTGAAACACTTATACGGGTGCTAAGCTTTGTCTATGGAAGAAAGATTGGAGTACAATATGGTGAAGCAATCAAGCTGGTTCCAACACTTCTGTTGCATGCAGTACCTTTTACAGAATACATATAGTGTCGGTGTCTAGCGTAGAATATTTAGTGGTGCGGGGGGTGGGATTTGAACCCACGCAGGCCTACGCCAGCGGATCTCCCCTCGGCGGTTAATAGTCGGTTGTCCCGCCGGTCTTAAGTCCGCCCCCTTTGACCAGGCTCGGGCACCCCCGCACCGATAGATTATTTTGTATATATACTGCTTAAAATCATTACTTCTGATCACTTATTAGGGTTTTCAGTTCGTCGCGAGTTCTTCATCGAAATCGTTCTTGGAGCGGCCTCATCATCTAATGATAAGATTTTTTAGAAGGCTTAAAATTTATTTTTGAAGATCCTTTCTGAGCGAGTAAAGTAATTTTCTCGCTTTTTTAATTGTGCCAGTAGTTTTCAATGGCACTAATAAGCAATCAGCTTCCCCGATCTTTTTTATCGTGCTCATTAAGGCTATTAATTCATCCTTATACAAGTGTGCAACTCTAATTACCCCTCTCTTAACTGAGGGATCATAATATATTAGCTGAGGATCAGCTTTAATTAGAGATTTTTCCCCGAAGAATCTAACCCAGTTCGCTCTGATAGCTTCCTCTAAGGATTTTTTCTCGATTTTTTGTTCTGTTAGTATAGCAAATACTACGTATCGTTTTCTTAATTTCTTTTTCTCGGTTTTTTCTTCTACTTTCTGTCTTAAGATTTTTTTCAACTCGTTAGTTTCTTTTTTTAGGAATACTATTTTTCTTCTTAACTCCCTAATTCTTGTCGTTAGATATAGTATTGTTGCTACACATACTATTACCAAGAAAATATATACAATGTATGGAGTCATCTCTGCAAACGTCATGGCTTAACACCATTGTAAGCTAGTATTTCAAGAGGATAGTTTGTAAGTGTTAGTAATGCTTCTTTGAGCGGTATTTCAAATAATTCTCTTAGTAAATATATCATTGATACTGGTTCATAGAGCTCATTCCATTTCTTAGACATAGATGAAACAAGTAGGGGCATATTATTATCTACATATAATTTGATTCTTCTATAGATCATCGCTTTTTTTCTCGTTGATAAACTTAGAAAAACACTTAGTGGTAGTTCCAGTGGTTTTCTATAATATTTCATAACATGTATTTGTGTTTTATCTATATAATAAAGAGTTTCATCATCTATGATTATTGTATCAATTCTTTTATCATGAGCGGCCATACGTGCTACTTCGATACTTAAAGGTCTTACCCCTACGAGAACAGACCTGGTCTTAATGCCTTCTAGTTTTTTCTTCAATTCTTTCTTTGTTTTAGCACTTACTATTATCTTATTAACAAGTAAGACATGGTTTTTCTTAATAGTTTTCTTATTCAGCCCTTCTACGCCAAGAACCCTATAGCCCAGCTTATAGGCTGTTTCGAGTAATTTATCATCTATTTTCTTTACCCATAGATCTATATAATTAATCAATTATTTGATCAACCCCTTTTCTCTGAGAATTTCTCTTATTTTTTCAATTCTTCTAGTACCGCTTAAGTTGATTATTATCTTAATAACATCGTCTCCATCATCCAACATTATTTTTCCTCTATATGCTTCTTGCTTATTTACTCGAATATAGATCTTGTTAGTTCTTTTATCGTATCTGAGATCGAGGGAGACAGTGAGAAGAGATTTTTCAGTGTCACTTAGTTTTTCAGCAATGTATTGTATAACTTTATCTGTTTCATCTCTAATTTTGCATTTGATAATTGTAATAGGGTTACCATAATGTCCGGGAAGAGTTTGTTTCTCGATGTATACTTTGTTTCTTTGCTCCGGGGGTAATAGGTTTAAAAGAGCAGTTATTACTTTGTTACAGTTTTCTGTAGCGTGACAATGGGTTAGAAACTCTATTTCTTTTATCTTAATCATTTTTGTTACTCTTCAGCTTTCTTTGCAGCTATCTGCCATGGTTCTCTAGCGCCACGGCTTGCTTCATGCCTCTTTCTTTCTTCTCTTTCTTTCTGTTTCCTCTTCCACTTGTACTTGATCGTATACTTTAATCCACGGCTCTTTCTTAGTCCTCTCATTTTCTTTCCAGCACTTGTTAATCCACGGAATACTCTGCCTCTGTGTTGTTTTTCACATATCCATTTAATGTCGGGATCATTACATATTGCGGGGTGGTGAGGATCTACAAGTATTACTTCGTACCATTTATAGTTTCCATCTTCTCCTACATAGTAGCTATTAAGTACTTCTAGGTTAGGATATTTCCTAGCGGCTCTTTCTTCAGCGATTAATCTAATACTTTTTGCTGGTGCATATCCGTAAACACCCATTCTCTTAGGTCTTCTACCCTTATTTGGTCTCGGCTTTCTTAATCCTCCTTTTCTAACTCTTACCCTAACCACTACGAAGCCTGGTTTTGCTTTATAACCGAGAGCTCTGGCTCTGTCAATCCTTGTTGGTTTTTCTATTCTAATAACTGCTGGTTCTCTGCGCCATTTTATTAGTCTTTGTCTCATTAATTCTAACATTTCTCCCTCATATGGACGCTTCCATAACTGTGCTATATAGTGGTACATTCCCTTGACCATGGTGTACAACCTTGTATTGTTCTCTCGCCTAGAAGGTATAGACAAGAAAACTGGTTTATAAATATTAAGAGAAGAAATATATTCTTATCGTAACTAGTTTGTTTTTAATTAAGTGTAAAAGTATTAAGAATAAATGGCTTAGTGCATGACTTTGAAGAAAGCTTGATTACTTAAGGAGTGGTTAGTAATGCCTCCACCAGAGAAAATAGTGGGGATTATAGGTAAGACCAATGTTGGTAAATCAACTCTTTTCGCTGCATTGACTATGGCTCCTGTCGAGATAGCTAATCACCCGTTCACTACTATTAAACCAAATATTGGAATAGGTTATGTTAGGAAGAAATGTGTACATGTCGAATTAGGCCTAGAAAAATGTGATCCGAGAACGGGGTTCTGTATACGTGGGAACAGGTTTATTCCAGTAAAAATAATGGATGTAGCAGGCCTTATACCTGGTGCATCTCAGGGTAAGGGTTTGGGAAACAAGTTCATGGATGATCTCAGACAAGCAGATGTGTTGATACATGTTGTGGATGCATCAGGTTCCACATCTTTAGAAGGCACTCCTGCAAAGCCAGGAACATATGATCCTGTTGAAGAAGCAATAACTATTCAGAAAGAAGTTGATGAATGGTTCAAAAGCGTTGTTAGGAAAGTATGGGAAAACAAGATCTCTAGACAGATCTACATGGTGCAAAACCCCGTTGATTATATAACTCAAAACCTCTCTGGCCTTAGTGTAAGAAAACAACATGTCGTTAAAGCAATTGAAAATGCTGGACTGGCAGACAAGAGTCCGAGAAAATGGGATATATCTGATGTTGAAAAATTTGCTGTTGAATTGAGAAGAGTTAGTAAACCAATCATTATTGCTGCTAACAAGGCTGATTTACCATATGCTGAAGAAAACATCTTGAGATTAAAGAAAGTATTTGGAGAAGACAGGGTTATCCCCATTAGTGCGCTTGCAGAATATATTCTGAGGAAAGCTTCGCAAAATAACTACATAGAATACATACCTGGTGATCCAGATTTCAGAGTTATAGATGAAAAGAAGTTATCTCAACAACAAAAACGAGTCTTAGAAATGATTAGAGAAAAGGTGCTGAGGAAATACGGGGGAACAGGTGTACAGAGATTATTAAATCATGCTGTATTCAACGTTTTAGATCTGATCGTTGTTTATCCTGTTGAAGACCAGAATAAATTTACTGACCACTATGGAAACATCTTGCCTGACGCATACCTCGTGCCTAGAGGAACCACTGTGAAAGAATTAGCTTATATGATTCACACAGATTTAGGCAGAACCTTCCTCTACGCGATAAATGCTAAAACAAAAGAGAGGATCGGCGAAGACTACGTATTAAGAGACAACGATGTTATTAAAATAGTTGCTACTGCTGCTCGGAAATAGTTTTTGCAAGCTTTTTCCAATATTCAACCGCTTTTCTATAATAATAGTTATCTCTTTTATGTGGACCGAAGAACTCTAATCCCTTATTATTAATAATATTCCTTAACTCATCTGCTTCTTCTTTAGTTAGTTCTCCGTGTTTTTCAAGATAATCGACTACTTTAATTGCTTCTTCTCGTGATTTACATCTCCTTATATAGTCTATAGGACCTGGTAAATACCCTCTCCACGGATCCGGTAATGGCTTCCTAACGGTTAATACAAGATCTCCTTCAGGATTTTCAAGCAATTCCTTAGCTAGGTGCGGATACTTCTTTTTCAGTTCATCAATATTAATCTTCATACCTTTTCCCTTACCTATAGATGCTCTACCATGTTTATTCTTGGGGTAAGTTCTCTATATATCCTATCCCAAACCATCTATAGAAACTCTTAGCTGGTATATCCTTATACACCACAGCTCCTGGCGCTATCCATGAATATGATCCTATTTTTGTCCCAGGCATTAATGAGACATTTACACCCGTTTTAACATATGCTCCAACTACGGCCCCAAATTTCCTCCTACCAGTAGACACGAGTTTGTCTTTAATATACATTTTAACTGGTTTATCATCAAATCTAAGATTAGCAGTAATAGTTCCTGCACCAAAATTCACGTGTTCACATATAATGCTATCTCCAACATAACTTAGATGTCCGATCCTAACATTTTCCATTATAAGGCTTTCTTTTATCTCAACCGAGAACCCTATTCTGCTCCCATCGCATATTACTGAGTAAGGTCTTATTCTTGCACAAGGACCTATTTCTGCATGTTTTCCAATATATGTTGGTCCTTCTATATACGTACCAGATCTTATATGAGTACCTTTGTCAATAACTACTTTACCTTTTATGGAGACATTTGGTTCTATATAACCATTTATTTTAGTCTCTATTTTATTCAATGCCATTTTATTTGCTTCTAGTAAGTGCCAAGGTTTTCCAATATCTATCCATCCAGACTTATCGATCTTTATGACCTTGATCATTTTGTTTTTCTTGATAATATTTGTGATTATATCGGTAAATTCTTTCTCACCTCTAGGACTGAGAGGTATGTTTTTATTTTCTTCGATATCTCTTATCTTTAACTTGTAGATCCCAGCATTAATGATATTGCTCGGCGGCTTTAAGGGCTTCTCTATTATTCCCTGCAAGTAATTGTTTTCAATAATCAAAACCCCATAGTCTTTTGGATCGTCGATCTCTGCTCCGAGAATAGCGTTTTCCTCAACTTTCGATATTTTTTGTAATATGTCCCAGTTTTCGAGAAAAATGTCTCCGTATAATATGAGTGCTTCATCATCTAAGTCTGTATAGGAAATAGCTTTTATAACTGCATCTCCAGTGCCTAGTTCAGGGTATTGTTCTACGAATTTTATCTTGAACTTATACTTGTTCTTGATTGTGTCAATGTATTCTATAATTTTTTCTTTCATATAGCTAATGACTATGAGTACTTCATCAACATCTTCTACTCTAGATAATGCGTCTAGTTGCCACTCTATTAGAGGCTTACATAATATAGGGATTAATGGTTTAGGCCTTGTCTCGGTTATAGGTCTTAGTCTGAGACCCTTACCTGCTGCCAGTATTAGGGCTTTCATTATTAATCGACCTATACTCATCATATAATACTGTTGCTAAAGCTATAAGTCCAGCGGCTGCGGCATAGTCTGTAGAAAGAGTTATTCCTGGAGCTATGTCTAAGACTAAGTCTGCATACCTATAAATCCCCACAGGTATTCCTTCTCTTGAGCCAAATAAGAGATTAACCCTCTTCTTTTTGTGAAGTATTAATTTTTTCAACTCTTCCTTTACATCACCAATATATTTTCCCTCAGGCTCAAAAACTATTATTACCTCATTACTTCTATCCCTAACTAATTGATGTAGATCCATGAGATAAACAGGTGTTTTTCTAGGTTTGTATGGATAGCTTCTTAACTGTATATTATATCTTGACTCTATTCCTTCCCTAACTCCTCTAATAAAGTACTCTAATTGATATGCATCAATGATTCCTACAGGCGCAATTACCAGTTCTTTGACCTCGAAATTCTGTACCTCTCTCCCTATTCTCTTACCCATGATGAGGGCTGAATCTAAGGGGCCAAGATAAGGCATTTGAACAACAGCTATTTTCCTAAAGAAGCTTCGCAACTCCTTTTTCTCAGGGGAATATTTGTGATGCTCAAAGCTTCCAGGGAGTATAGCTATATATGCATGGTCTTGAATTATTTCTACTAAAACAATTTTATCGGGATATCTTAGATTTACTGATGCACCAGTATATTTCCTAATGCATTCACCAACAACCACATTAACATCGATGCTTGTAAAACTATGTTTTCCACGACGCGTTGTTCTTACAGCGAATGTTTCGTTCCTAGATATTTTATTGATGACTAAATCTTTGATCTCCGAACATATTTTATTAGGATCAGCTAATGTTACCATATCTATGGGTATTATTTTATCAGCTTCAATAACTTGTTCTTCTATTAGCTTAGCTAGTGTGTCACGATCGTATTTACAAGGTTTAACTAGTACAAGTCCTTTAAACCCAAGAGGACTAGGCCAAGTCTCGGCACAATCATCTATTTCACGGATTCTACTTGAAACGATTCTCTCAAATCCTATACTGGTTTTAATAAGAATACTATAGTCCTTGCTCAAATAACAATCACCGATACACTATGATGACTAAATATAATGTATGACATAAACTCCTATATGTTAATCATTGGTTATAATTATGGGGTATACGGTACAACTGTAATAGGATCTTGTTAAAGAATAGTGTTTTCAATGTATTATATATAAAGAGAAGAACTTAGATTTACTTCTTTAGCTGAAGAGGTGAAACTACTACTGCTGGTTTAGGTCCTTCTGGTGTTGGTATCATTAGTAGTTTCGATTTGTAGACTTCAACTTTTCTAATAGGATAGATCTTTCTGGCTCTCTCAGCTATTACAGCGCTCATTTTGCCAAAGATCATTTCTTGTATTAGCTCGTTTAGTGTTAACTGCGGTACTCGTTCTTTCACATATTCTTCCATGATTTTCCTGATAGCTCTCTTCTGGCTAGTGTTACATCTGTAGCTTGTAAGTGCAATAATAGTTAATCTTAAGTGATATCCGTCCTTTGTAACAACGTTAAATATACCTTGTATTTTGCTGCTCTTCCTCCTTATGAGGCTCTTAATATAGTCTCTTGATAACTCGTGTCCCTTAAACCTTGTTATTGCTTTATCTTCCTTTACATCTATTACTTGGAAATATAGTCTTACATGGACTTGTGTTATATCACCAGTGATATCGTATAGGGTTGTTTCCATTACTCTACCTATTAGTTTTAATGGGTCATCAGCCGGTGTTGTACCTATAACTATGTTTCCAAAAACATCTGGTGCTAAGACTTCGTACCATTTTTTAAGCTTCCACTTATCTCTTACAGCGAACTTCCTGCGTGCAGGCAATATTAGTTTACCCCTATACGTTATTTCTTTTCTCTTTGTCTCATACATTTTAAGGGTTATTTAAGCATTATCAAAACATCGTCTATCATTTCTATTATTGATAGTATTTCATCCAAGCTTCCCCTGAGGGAATCAAAGTTTTTTGCTGAATGTTTAACTTTGATGATTATTTCGTAGACGTATTCATTGTTATCTTCATATATGTTTTCAATTATTTCCATAAAATCAGGAGTTATTACATTATCTGGATGAAGGGTTTTCTTTAGAGATTCAACGTAGTTTTTACTACTTGAACGTATTTTAAGAACGGATAAAGTTTCCATGTTCATCAACACGACACAGTTGTACAGCATCACAATTACTATATACAATAGATGGTTCATTCCCTATTCTCAACAATTCGTCAACAGTGGTTAAGTATTCTCCATTGATCGATACAATTAAGGGTATTTTTCGCGTATTTTCATCTATGCTCTTAATTATCTCTATAATGATCTCAGGTCTTGTTAATCCTTCCTCGATCTCTATGATTGCTTGTTCTTTTTTCGATTCTATATAAGTATTTATGGCTAAGGATATATCTAAACAAAGACTATCTATTACTTCCTCATAGATTGTCAAAATTTGAAATAATAATTCTTTATCTATGCTTAGTAGTGGTATGTAATATGGATTATCTTTTTTAACAGACATAAAAACTAGACTAGAACCGATGAACTCATTTAGTTCTACTACTTTGTTGTTTAACGTAGCTACATAGATATTACCTAATAGCTTTCTAGCTATTCTTTTTGCAGTATTGAAATCTGTTTTCATTCCTTTAACAAGCTTCTCCAAAAACCTAGCGGCTAGTTTTTCATCATCTTCTATAGACACATATTTTGTTAAACCACTTGTTTTTCCAAGAACGGTTTCAAGTAAATTATTAACGTTTTCAGCATCACCTGTATAGCCTGGAAGGAAGGGTATAAGTGTTCGATAAATAGCTTTTTGTAAGCCAACTCTGTCTCTTCCCCAGAATTTAAAACCAAATTTTATAGATAAGTTCTCCTTTATTTCTTTTAGTAATTGTTTTTCTAGTCCAGAAAAACCTTCTTCGCTGTCTAAGCCATAATAGATTCCGGGGATTAATGCTAGTAGCTTTTCCCAGGAGCTAGTGATAAATAATTTATCTAAAAAATATGCTACATATGCAGAAACACTTTCTTTACCATTGTATATTAAATTGAATAATTGTTTATTTTCCTCAGCTCCTTCTGGTTTTGGTAAATTTATGAGTACTGTTGGAATATCAGTTTCTTCAACTACTAGTTTAAGATCAAAATTTATAGTTGCTGATATGTTGTGTTCTTCCAGATTTTTCCATAATAAACCAGCGGCGATCAACGAGTCTATATCTATCTTTGGAATAATTCTTACAACTCCATATTCTCTAGCATACTTCACTATATCATTGAGTAATTCGACCAATTTCTGAACCTCTTTGTTAAAAGCGGATATTTTAGTAATAGTATTAGTATTATCGCTATAATTATTTTCTTTGTAAGAAAATAGTTGCTATATTAACTTGGTTAAGTAGTTATGATTTAGAGGTATGCAGAAACTATTAGTTTTGCTTGTTCTGGTGTGTATTTCCAATCAGGTGGTAGTTTACCTATTCTCTTATAATACTTGACGAGTCTGTGGATTTTTGATTCTAAGTCTATTAGTCCCTTCTTTGCGTGAAGGTCTTTGGGATGTTCTTCTAGGTGTCTTCTAAGATTAACAGCTTTTTTCATTAGGAAGAGTAGATCTTCTGGTACTGGTAGTTTTACATTATATTTCTCGAGTATTTGTGTAAGCTTTTTACCTGTTACTTGTTTAACTAATGGGACACCATACTGGTCTCTTAGTATAATGCCTATCATTGAAGGTGTGTATCCTTTTTTCGCTAGCTCTACTACTAATAACTCAATATCACTTGGACTCATGTCTAATTTGAGCCATCTCGGGGGCCCAGCTCTAGCTGGTCTTGTTGAATGTGATTGTCCTTTGTCTCTTTTCTTGTTCACGGCATTTCCCCCATATTAACATCCTTACTTATCATCTATGGAATTAGAGATACCAGTTTTTAAACCTAATTCTAACATTTTTTCTAGTTTTTTTAAAGCACATTCTACAGCTTTTGCTCTATGTGAAAACATGTTCTTTTCATTAATACTCATTTCAGCAAAGGTTTTAGTTGAACCGCTAGGTACGAAGATCGGATCGAATCCAAAACCTTTATTACCACGGGGGGTAGTTGTTATAGTGCCTGTAGTTTCTCCTAGGCACGTGATTATAAATGGTTCGTATATGAGGACAACCGCTGATCTAAAACATGCTTCCCGATTGCTAGAATTTTTTAGGAGTTTTAGTATTCCCTCATATCCTATTGTTTTAAATACATAGCTACTATATGGACCAGGAAAACCATTAAGAGCATGTACAAATAAGCCAGCGTCTTCCACCATTAATGGTTTATTGATCTTGGTGTATGCGTGTAGGGCGGCGTATTTCGCGATCTCTAATAAATCATTACTTTGTATCTCTACTTTTTCGATATCCTTGTACATTCTTATTTGAAAACCATATTTCTCGGCTATTGGTTTTACTTCTTCGTACTTGTGGGTGTTATTTGTTAAAAAGTAAATTGTTGCCTTGTATTTTTTACTCAATGTACTTGTCCCTCAACATTTTCTTCTTTAATCTTTCTTCAACATATCGTCCTCTTAACCTTATTTCCTCTACTCTTTGTAGAACTTCATGAACGTTTCCATGATATGATTCACTATAACCTTTGATGAATCCCTCCATAAATACGTCTAACTTGTCTGGTGCTAATGCTAATATACTTCTCTTTAATAAGTGTATATCGATTGCATATTCTTCAATATCTCTACTATAGCCTGCTAGTCCAAAGTCGATGATATATATTTTCTTATTTGATTTATTAACAAGTATATTGGCTAAGGTTAAGTCTCCGTGGTAGATATTTAGTGAATGCATTATTCCTGTTTGAAGCCCTAGTTGATATGCAATTGTTTTTAATTCTTCAATGTTCATGTACTCGATTAGATCAGATAATTTGTGTCCCTCAATATGCTCCATTATTATGATTGAGTTTTTTAAATCAACTATGAGTGGTGCTGGCACATTTACTTTGTTCATGTATAGTTCTGATAATATTTTTGCCTCTGTCTTCGTCCTTGTTTTCCTAAATATTTCATCGAATTTGGGGTGGCGATATGGCTTCTTAACCCTGTACTTAACAATAATTTTCTTTCCCAGAAGTTCTCCTTGAATAATAACTGATTCAGCGCCTTTATCCAAGACATTTACTAATTGGGTAGCCATGGTAGTTCTACCTCGTCCAGACGCCATCGTTGACGTATGAATGCTTTTTCTGGTTCTATGTGTATATTGTGCACATAGCTTAGAAATCCTGTTAAAGCAATCATTGCGCCGTTGTCCCCAGCGTATTCCGGGGGCGTTCCAGCATACCTGGCTCCATGAACTCTTGTCATAGCAATCAATTTTTCCCTAAGATACTTGTTAGACGCGACACCCCCTACTAGTAGAACTTCTTTTTTCCCTGTTAGGACAAGTGATCTCTCAGCAACTTCTACTAGCATGTTGAACGCTGTCTCTCTAAGACTCAAACATATGTTCCCTAGTTTCTCCTTGTTGTTCTTGTATTTTTTTGCTTGTATGAGAGCAGCAGTTAATAATCCTGAAAAACTGAGGTCGCTTCCTTTAACCGTATATGGTAGTGGAATGAATTCTTTTCCCCATTCAGCACAAATATCTATTTGGTGCTTTCCATTAACTACATATGGTGGTGATAAACCTATTTCTCTAGTAAATGTGTCGAATAAATTGCCAAGTGGTATATCAAGTGTTTCACCAAGAATTCGGTATTTCTTTTTCTTTTGAATAGCTATTAACGTATTGCCTCCGGAAACATATATTATTAGCGGATCTTTGAAGTTGAATAAGTATTTACCAATTTCTATATGTGCTACAGCGTGATTGACAGGTATTAGTTTTAGTTTATAGTATGATGCTAGAAATCTAGCGAGAGAGGCTCCAACACGTAAACACGGACCTAAGCCTGGTCCTAGAGCTACAGCAACAGCATTAACGTCTGCTATTTTAATTCCAGCTCTTTCCAGAGCTTTTCTTAATACTTGGGGAGCTGTCCTTGTGTGATGTAGGGCTGCTTCTCTGGGATGAATACCTCCTTTCATAGGTACATAGCGGTCATATTCATTAGCTATTATTTTTAACGACTCTTCTCTAGCGTTATATTCTACTACTCCGATACCAAAAGTATGGCTTGTTGACTCTATTCCTAATATATATATGTTATCTTTAACATTTCCTAGAATATCTCCATACATATTGATCACAATTTTTCCGGGTTGAAAATATTTATTTTTAGAAAACAATTCAAGATATTAGTAGTCAGTTACTCTCTTATATACTCAGTGTAGCCGCATTTTCCACAATGCCATCTCGGGATAGGTTTTTTATGAAATGCCATGAAGCTTCCGCATTTTGGGCATTTTTTGTTCTTAGGCTTTATCTTGCCTGTCTTGTAGTCGTATTCATATAATTTATGTACATGGGCCATTTACTATTCACCCCATACCTTGCTCTTTCATCATTTGTTCTAATTGATAGGATTGAGAAGCATATTCATTCCTCTTGATGATATGAGGGGGTTCGAACTGCTTTGCTCTTTCTACAGAGTCATATATGTGTACAGTAGCGTTTGATACGCCCATTCCATACTCTGTTTTTATTTCTCTAACATATACTTTTTCTACTTCGACATTGTAGATCTTGGCTATTTCGTGTCTTATGAGTCCTCTCGACGGTGTACTTTTACCTATATGAGCTATTCTGACAATTATTTCTCTTCTTTTTATTAATGGATTATACTTATCTTCGATTATTTCTCCAGTGAATTCTCCTAGTTTCACTGTTTTCCCCATATCGGACACGCTCCAGCTGATTAATGTTTCTTTCTTCTCATATCCTAAGCATTATTATAAACAATTATGTCGGGTTTAAATGTTTTTAATACTTTTATAGCATTTATTTTATTGCTTGTTAATATAACTAATCCTACTCCAGGCTGCCCATAAGCTATGATAGCGTCCTTGTACTCGAGCGAGAATGCTAGAGGAGTTAGGTCTTCCTCTCCTATAATATATAATGTTTTTAGTTTTTTGCACTTCGTAATTGTTCTAGTATTTAAGCTCAGTGTGCCGGGAGGATTTATTGCTTTAAAGGATTCTTTTTCTATATTTTGTTTTTTAATACTGATTGTTCTCCTAGTTTTACCATCGATGACCCGGAGACGGTTCTTTGTAGTTTCTGATACGATGTCTCCAATTGCTATATCAACCTCTATATTTCTAATTAATTTCTTATCACTAACTAGGAGTTTACCCATCGGTGTGCTAAGAGTTTTCCTGAGAAAAGAAGGGAGCTTGAGTATGGGTAAATATTTTTTATTAAGCAACTTTAATCGCATACCTACCCGGCTTAGTTATTCCAAGCATTTTGGCTATTTCTGAGTTCTCTGGATCTATTATTATAACCATTCCTTCCCATTCATCTGTAAAATCTGATGAACCGCATATAGGGCATACATTTGCTTCTTTATTTACTAGTGCCTTACATTTTCTACAAGCCTTGAATGGTTTTCCACGTGCAGGCATTGACCACACCTATATTTATTTATTCTCTGTTCTACGTTGTTTTTCTAATTCTTTCTTAATCCATTCTATTTTACCAAGATATGGTTGTCTCATAGTCATTTGTACACGTAAGCCCTTGCCAGGAAGTGGTGCTACATTGTATACTCTAGCTCTCACTTTATCTCCCTTCTCAAGTATCTTCCTAGATTCTCTGAGGATTAGTGCTGGTCTCGTAGGGTCATAATCTATTTTTTCGTCAGCTATCTGGTTAATGAATATAAAGCCATCGGATGCGCCTAAGTCGACAAAGACTCCATGTGCTACAACAGTGTTTACTTCTCCCTCAACGACTTCTTTTATAAAAGGATAAAACGCTAATAAAGTAAATTCTGCTTTGTGATAAGTAGCGCCGTCGCCAGGAATTATTTTTCCCTCAGGATCTACTTTAGCGTCTAAGACAGTAACAATTATACCCATATTCTTCGTAATGACACCCTCATAGGTCTTCCTAAGTTCTTCGAGAGCAGCTTCCTCTAGTGGTTTACTGAATTTTTCAGGAGGTATTCTAACAACATCTCTTACTCTATATAATCGATAAACCATAGTTCACACCATAACTAATTACTTGTTATCCACACTATTTTCTTGTTTTAACCATAAAAACTAGAGTAATAATATATCCCTTTATAATATTTAGTTTTTCTAACTATTCCAGTATTCTAATCCTTCAACCTCTATTATCATTCCCTCTTCCCGTAGGTAGATCTCTGGAATTCCATGAGTACGTAGTCTTTTTCTAAGTTCTTTATCATTTGTAGCAACAGCCACTCCATGTTCAGAAGCATATCTTAGAATAACATCATCTACTTTTTCTCCAGGAGCTGTTTCTACTTCTATTATTTTGCAATATTTCTTAGCTATTTCTAATGCGAACTTAGCTTTTTTACTAATAGAAGGTTGTGATTTTTTTGCTAGTTTTTCAAGTTCTCTGATAATTGGTTTTAACACTATATAAATAGGGCGTGTTTCGAGTTTTTCTTCTATTTGATCAAATACGTTTATTCCATTAGCTATTAGTAATAGCATGTTTGTATCGAGGAGTATAACTGGTCTTTTCCTCGGCATCTTAGTGCCTCTTAGTTGTGAAAATCCATTCTTAGCTAATTGTCTAAGATACCTCCTCTACTATTCCCCAACCAGTTAATCTCCATCGTCCAAGCACTCTCCTACTTATAGCTATTCTTGATCCTTCCCATGCTACAATGGGGTCTCTTAACTGGATCTCTATTATATCTTGTGTAACGTTCAATACTACGCCTACTCTAATAGCTGTACCAGCTGTTATGACAACTATTTCTTTTCTCTGTAGAGGAGGTGTTTTGACCATTTCCTTCATTCCTACAACTCTTTGCAATAATTTATAGCGGGCTTTGATCCTTGTTGTTACTGGTGGTAAATGTCCTGGTTTTCCTACAACATTTCCTACTAGTGCATCTGATTTTGTTAGTGATGGGTCTAGTTTTGTTCCAATAGCTAGTAGTCCTCCTGGCCTTGCTTCTTCTACACTTAGTTCTCCGAACTTTAAGCTCACTACTTCGCTTATCACTGGTTCATATTTGTATCTTCCTTTTCCGGCTCCAATAGGTACTCTAACACCTGGCCTTATCTCTATCTCGTCACCCACTCTTATCACTCCCTGCATGAGTGAACCACCTATTACTCCTCCCTTCAAGTCTTTGGGACGCGTTCCTGGCTTGTTGACATCGAAGCTTCTCGCTACATACATGAGTGGTGGTTTATCTAGTTCTCTTTCTGGTGTTGGTATTTCTTCCTGCATTGCTTGAAGTAATGCGTCTATGTTTGCTTTATGTAGTGCGCTTACCGGTATTATTGGTGCGTTTTCAGCCCATGTACCTTCTAGGAACTTCTTTATCTCCCTATAGTTTTCAAGAGCTCTTTCCTTGCTAACAACGTCTATTTTGTTCTGTACAATTACTAGGTTCTTTACACCTATGATATCTAGTGCTACAAAATGCTCTAATGTCTGGGGTTGTGGGCATGGCTCGTTAGCTGCTATAACGAGTATTGCGCCATCCATCAAAGCTGCTCCACTAAGCATTGTTGCCATTAAGGCTTCATGTCCAGGAGCATCTACGTAGCTGACTCTTCTAAGTAGTTTAGACTCGCTACCATCTGGGCACACAGGTTCAGTAGTATATGCTTCCGGGGGTTCTAGGTTTTCACAATAAGCTATGTTTCCATCAGCATATCCTAGCCTAATAGTCATTCCTCTTTTTAATTCTTCGCTATGTCTAGCAGTCCATATACCTGTTAATGCTTGTACAAGTGTTGTCTTACCGTGGTCGACGTGTCCTACCACACCGATGTTAACTTCTGGTTGTTTCATTTCCCAAGGCATATTATTCACCACGCTCGGAGAAAATTATTATGTGTTTGAAACAATAATAGTTTTAACCCCAAGGAGACGGTAAAAACAGTGTTTTTTAAACATTTTTTCTTAAACATTATTGTTCATACTTTATAACAGTATTGATCTGTACAATGTCTTCGGTTATCATGTTACCACGTACCATTTTTCTGCGTCTTTCACCTTTTTCTCTAGGATGAAAACCTGGTGGCCCTGATAGTAATACTCTCTTCTTTACACCACCATGTATATCTGGTCTCATTGGAAAGCCACTATTATCGGTGCCCCCTCTAATTACTAGTGATACATTCTTTAATCCTACAAGAGAACCATCGAAGGAATCACCTATTCTTAATCCGATGATTCTTTTTGTTCTATCATCGTTTATCCTGATCTGCCAGGCACGTGCTCTGAAGAGCTCTCCCTCGATCTCATTTGTTCCCACTGTGTTTATTAGCTGATTGGCACTAACATGTACTTCATTTTCTGGTATATTATCATCTATCACGATCTTGCCAGTAATCTTTACTTTGTCCTTGGTTTCTGGCTTATATATTCTTATCGTTGCAACGCCGTGTATTGCTTTTATCTTTTCCGCAGTTTTACTATTCATTTTGAGTATTGGTAGTTCGAAGCCTTCCTTTACTTTGTCAGTATATTCTATTTCCGGATCTCCTACTACTTTGACTTTAACTACTACTTCTTCTTTTGGTGCTTTTGGATCCGAGATAACTATCTTGAAATCAGCCATGATTCAACTCCTCCACCAGTTCCCCGGTGGGGTTTCTAGCTTGATACAATAATTGATAAGGGGTATATATATGATATTGTTTAAAGTATTCCATATTAATAGTATGAAGGGGTGAAGAGTATGAGTAGTGATAACAAGAAAACGTGGATGAGACAACCAATTGTTGTCGTCTTAGGACACGTTGATCATGGTAAGACAACATTATTAGATAAGATAAGAGGTACAGCAGTAGCTAAGAAAGAGCCAGGAGAGATCACGCAACATGTCGGAGCTAGTGTTGTCCCTGCATCGGTTTTGAAGAAAGTAGCTGAGCCTTTGAAGAAGTATTTCCCAAAACTTAGAATAGAGATTCCAGGCTTATTATTCATAGACACGCCTGGTCACGAATTATTTACTAATCTCCGGAGAAGAGGTGGTAGCGTAGCTGATATTGCTATACTAGTTGTTGATGTATTAGAAGGTTTTCAGCCTCAGACATGGGAGAGTATAGAAATATTGAAGGAGAGGAGAGTACCGTTTATTGTAGCAGCTAATAAAATTGATAGAATCCCGGGATGGAAACCTAATCCTGACACGCCTTTCTTAGAAACTATAAGAAAACAAGACCCAAGAGTAGTTAATAGACTTGAAGAATTAATTTATAGACTAGTTTCTCAACTATATGAAGCTGGCTTTATGTCCGAAAGATTTGATCGAGTGAAAGATTTCAGAACAACTGTTGCAATAGTCCCCGTTTCTGCTAAAACAGGTGAAGGTGTTCCAGAACTACTAGCTCTTCTCACAGGGCTGGTTCAGCATTTCATGAAGAAAAAACTCATAACAAGTGATGAACCAGCAAAAGGAGTTATATTGGAGGTTAAAGAAGAGCCGGGACTGGGTACAACTATTGATGTAATAATATATGATGGTGTGTTAAGGAAAGGAGACTTAATTGTTGTAGGTGGTAAGACCAAGCCAATAGTAACTAGAGTAAGAGCACTGCTAATGCCGAGGCCCCTCCAGGATATGAGAGCACATGAAGGCAAGTTTATACAAGTTGATGAAGTAATAGCAGCTACTGGTGTAAAGATCTCAGCGCCCGGTCTTGAAGATGCATTAGCTGGTTCACCGATATTTGTTGTTCCTAGAGAAGAACTAGTATCAGAGTATTCTAAGAAAGTGCAAGAAGAAATAGAGTCTATAAGAATAAAGACTGACAATATAGGAGTTGTTGTCAAAGCAGATACACTTGGTACGTTAGAAGCTGTTGTTGAAGCGTTGAAACGTGAAAACATTCCTGTAAGGCTTGCAGATGTAGGTCCCGTTAGCAAGAACGATGTAATTGAAGCATCTGTATCGAAGAAGCATAGGCCAGAATATGGTGTTATAATAGCATTTAACGTCAAGGTATTGTCTGAAGCAGAAGAATATGCTGCGAGAGAAGGTGTAAGAATATTCCGGCATAACATAATCTATAGACTAATTGAAGAATATACTACATGGGTTAAAAAACTCAGAGAAGAAGAAAAACGTAGAGAGCTCGAGTCACTTATTAGACCAGGAAAAATAAGGATCATACCCGGCTATATCTTTAGAAGAAGCAATCCAGCCATAGTTGGCGTAGAAGTTCTTGGAGGAAGAATTAGGCCTGGCTACCCTCTCATGAGAAGTGATGGTATGAGGCTTGGCACAATAATGCAGATAAGAGACAGGGACAACGTCTTGAAAGAAGCAAGGGTTGGGCAATCAGTTGCTATTAGTATCCGTGGAAGAATACTTGTTGGTAGACATGTTGATGAAGGAGATATTCTCTATACAGATATTCCGAAAGACCATGCTAGATTATGGTTAACCAAGTACAAAAACGAGCTTAGTGATGACGAGAAAATGGTGTTGAAGGAAATAATTAATATTAAGAAGAAACAAGATCCGTTCTATGGATTAGTTTTCTAGCAACAATTACGAAATATATATAATTATTACCATTCATAAATTTCATTATCCTTAAAGAGGATCGAGATCTCTTTTTTAGCACTTTCAGGGCTATCACTTGCATGTACAACATTCTCAGACTTCGATAATGCGTAGTCTCCACGAATAGTACCTGGTGGCGCTTCTCTGCCATCGGTTGGGCCTATCATTAATCTAACAACATTGATAGCGTTATCACCTTCTAAAACCATAGCTATAACTGGGCCTGAAGTAATGAACTCGATTAAGCTCTCAAAGAACGGTTTTCCTCTATGAACACTGTAGAACTCTTCAGCTTCTTCTCTTGTGAACCAGTGCATTTTCAAAGCTTTTATCTTAAGTCCTTTCTTCTCGAATCTACTAATTATTTCGCCTATAAGCCTTCTCTTGACACCATCGGGTTTTATCATTACAAGTGTTTGTTCAATAACCATTCGCTATCACCTGTGTAAGGCCTTGTTTTTGTTATTTAAACTATTTTGGATAAAATGGATTATCTCATCTGTTGTCCATACTTTAGTGTCCACTTAAGTTTTCTAGGGTCTCTTTTGAGTATTAAATAGTTTTTATAACACTTTCTGCTACAGAACCAGAGTATGCTCCCATCGTTCTTGACATACATTAATCCTGTTCCAGGCTCTATTTCTCTTCCGCAAAAACTACACTTGACCAATCTAGGCATTTTTCTCTCCCTGCACCATGTTTTGCCTCTGAGGTTTTCAACGGAGAAATACAATATTATAGACTTTTAAGTTTTATCGTAAACCTTATAAAAACGTATTTCACTATTCCACATGTGAAGTTTTCAACAAGTTGTTGGATAGGGAAAAGGTGTTAACGTCATGAGCAATAATGAAGTAGAAAAATCTGATAAGATTATTGCTGAACAACCACCTGTAAATATTATTGAGGAAATTGGTTTCCCAGCAGAAGTTATACAAATAATAGGTCGAACAGGTGTAACGGGAGAAATTATACAGGTTCGTGTAAGAGTTTTAGAAGGAAGAGACAAAGGTAGAATCATTACAAGGAACGTAAAAGGACCCGTAAGACTAGGAGACATATTAATTCTCAGAGAAACAGAGAGAGAAGCACGCAAGCTCAGTGGTAGAAGATAAGCTTGTTTATTGTTTTTGAATATAATAATACTTTTACCATTCTGGACTTATTCTTTTATTACAACATATAGAAGATACGTGTAAAAAACAATCTTATAGTTTATGAATACTTGTTTTTATCTCAACTGCTTTATGCTCCTGCTTTAGCCTTTAATTCTTGTACTTTACGAATTATTTCTTCGACTAGTTCTTTTGCTCCGCCCGGCTCTATTATAGCTGCACTAGCGGCTGCTACTTCGATCCCAGCTGCTTCGCCGAGCCTCTTCTTACTTGGTACATATACATAGGGTATTTTCTTTTCTTCACATAGAAGTGGTAAGTGTGCTACGATTTCTGGCGGATCAACGTCTTCTGCTATTATTACTAGTTTTGCAAGACCTCTCTCAACGGCTTTAGTTGTTTCATTAGTTCCTTTCTTTATTTTTCCACCAGTTTCTCTAGCTTTCTTTACTGCTTCGTATACTTTCTCGGCTAGTTCTGGCGGTACTTCGAATTTTACATAAAATGGTTTAGACATACCTTCATCCTCCTCCCATGAACTTTGGTCGTCTGACCTATTGTGAATAGTAATTATTGGTAATATAAAGATTTTGTTTAGTCGTGTGTATAGATGCATTTCACAATGTTTTCTTCTATAGAATCTATTCTTGCAAAACCTATTCTATAGAATTGTACTATGTTATCGATTTTTTCTTCAGCAATGTTTTTCTCAACATACAGTATTTTCCTCTTAAGCTCGAGATCTTCAGGTATTATTAGTTCAGCTATTATGTGTTCATTCATCTTTACCCATTGAATTATTGGTGCATTATTCTTTCTGGCGTCCTCGGGGCTTGTACTAATTAATCTTGCTTCAAATCCTATGATTGTGTTTGATACAAAGATACTTGATAATGCGAAGTTCCCTAGTCCAAGTAGTCTGAACATTTTATTCTCTATTATTTTGAAGTCTTTTCCAGAAATCATTACTATGTCGTTTGGTTTAATTAAATATTTATATGTCTCCTTGGTATCTGGGTGTCTCATAATATGTGCTTCTAGACTGTTTTTAAAACCACTTAATTTTAGATATACTGGGTTATCTACAGCCATGTATCTTCTAGCATACTTGTCTATTAATGATCTGTTGATCGCTGCTAGATTAACAAAGCTTATATGTGCGTCAATAGGTTTTATTCCAACATCTCTAATTATTTTATGGAGTGCTTCTCTTACTATACCTCTCCTTCTTAATCCAGATATTGTACCGAATCTTGGATCATCGTAGGGCTTCATATTGTATTCTAGGATCATTTTTCTCATTTTCGACTTGCTAAGAATAACTCCTTCCAAGCTCAGTCTTCCAAAATGTATTGTTTCGGGATACTTCCATCCCATGTGATCGTATAGGTATTTTTGCTTGATTGTATTAGATACGTGTTCTTTGGCTCTAAGAATATGTGTGATTCCCATTAAGTGATCGTCTACAGCTGCAGCCAAGTTATATGTTGGCCACAAAATATACTTATCACCAACTATTGGATGTGGTGTTTTAGATGTATCTATTATTCTTGCAGCTACCCAATCTCGAACACTTGGGTCTGGATGGTTTAAGTCTGTTTTAATCCTGATAACGGCTTCTCCTTCTCCATAGTATCCTTCCAGGATCTTATCGTATTCTTCGAGTTGTTTATCAATAGGTTGTTCTCTGTGAGGACAGGGTTTTCCAGAATCTCTGTATTTCTTGAACTCGATTGATGGGCATTTATCTATGTATGCTCCGCCTTTTTCAATGAGTTTTTTGAGGATCTCGTAGAATATTGGAAGTCTTAGGCTTTGAATGTATTCCTCACTCCATTTAATGCCCAGCCATGATAGATCTTCTTTTATTTTCTCGTATGCTTCTGGGAAAGATGCTTTAGTACGTGGATCGGTGTCTTCAAATCTAAGTATCATTTTTCCATTATACATTTCTGCGTACCAGTAACTGAGTAGCGCTGGCCTAGCATTTCCTAGATGTATAGTATAGTCAGGATTAGGGGCGAACCTAGTAATTACTTTTCCGGGTATAGCGTTTGGGAGCGGTGGCAGGGTTTTTTCTTTTTCTTCACGCTTCTCTTCTAGGAGCTCAGGGTATTCTTTCTCAAGTATTTTTCTTTGTTGTTCTAGAGATAACTTATTTACTTCTTCAATTACTTGTTTTACTAAATCAATTATTTCTCTAACATTCTTCCTTATTTCTGGTATTTCGCCTATGATCTTGGCTATTACTGGTTTTAGCTCTGCTTTTCCCCCGTGTTTATAAGCGTTTAATAGTGCGTGTTTATATGCTGTTTTCTTAACTTTTTCTAATAATGATTTCTCTAGCGTCATCTTTGCTCACAACCGCTAAGATATATTTTTCTGGTTGTTCCCAGGGGAGATTTATTACGAGTAAAACAATTCCTTTGCAAGGGGATTTTGTAACACGTACTTCTCCTTTACCAGTAATTGTGTATGCAATTTTATCTTTTTCATCTACGTTATCGCCTTCTTTTATGAAAACATATGGTTGTATTCCTTTAACCTCAATGAGGCAGAGAGGTGTGTCTTTTTTAACAAATATTCCTTTTAACTCTTTTTTATCTAGAGTAAATTCTGGAACAACTATTGTATCTATTTGTATTCTTGCTTCAACTAGGTCTACGTAGTTAAGGATTTCCTCATAAACAATGTTTGTATATATCTTGTTTCTGTCTACGACTTTTCCAAGTCTTTCTTTTTCAATAAGATAAAACTCGTTATTTGTTTGTACAATACAGTATTTTCCATCATGTAAACCTTTGACAAATATTTCTGGATAATTGTATTTTTCCATCTAGGATCCTCTCAAATACTTGATGTATTGCTCTGGATTTATCCCCCTAGTTTTCAGATAGGTAATGTATGGTTCTAATAGTATTATAGGTATTTTGTGTAAATCGTTTATTTTCCTAGCCCCTGTCAAGAACATTATTATTTTCATTGATTCTATGATTGTTTCTAAGTATTTTTTAGCTGAAACATAATTTTCTAGAAGCAGCTTCTTTATAATAGGCTTAGCTAATCCTACCATATCTGCTCCTATAGCTATTGATTTCACAGCTTTTAATCCGTCCCATACCCCGCCACTTGCTATTATGATTGAATCGGGAGCAGCGGCTCTTGTTTCAATAACTGCTATGGGAGTTGGTATGCCCCATCTAGCAAGCAGTTCTGCTATTGCTTGCTTAATAGGAGTTGTCCGTTTCCTGTACTTCTCTACGAGTATCCAGTTTGTTCCACAAGCCCCTGCCACGTCAAAGATCCTTACTCCAACAGATCTCAGTTTACTTACTGTTTCCATAGATAAACCGTTTCCAACTTCCTTAATGATCAATGGTATATCCAGAAGATCAAGTATTTCAGCGATTTTCTCGCTTATCTTTTCGCTAAATCTCAAGTCTCCCTCTGGTTGTATCGCTTCTTGTGCTGGATTGAAATGTATTGCTAAAGCATCTGCATTAATTGTTTTGACTAACCACTCGATGTCCTCAGGTACTAGGTCGTGGAGAGTATTAGCACCTATATTCCCAATTAATGGGACATTTTCAGCTATTTCTCTCACTACCTTGTATGTTTTAATTACTTCATCGTTATTTCTATAAATAATCATTGGTCGCTGGCTACCAACACCAATAGCAAGTCCTAATTCTGATGCTAGTTCTGCTAGTTTCTCATTTATATCATACGTGTCTGGATGTCCTCCGGTCATAGCCTCTATAATGATTGGAGCTGATAGCTTGTATCCCAGGAAATATGTTGATAGATCTATTTCTTCATAGTTTATTCTAGGGTATGCTTGGTGGATTAGAATTATTGCATCATATAAGTTAGTGCAGTGTTCTGGAAAATCGACGTCATGGTTAAGAACTACTTCTATATGCTCTATTTTTCTATGTCCTATTCTTTCATCTTCCAAGTGTTTTCTCCTCATAAAAATACTTTGCTCATAAATAGCAATGAGCTATTCACGTAAAACAATTGTTATTATACTAAAATTAACATGTTCCTAGAAAAACGTGATAAGTTATCGTATTTTATTGTACAAAAAATCTTATTGAGGCATATCCTACTACAGCTGTTTTATCTCCTGAAACATCTCCGCTTGTAGCATACTTTAGTAATTCTGCTTTTTCCCTTCCTTTTCCTACGAGTTTCGAGTACTCCATTAGTGTCATAATTCCTCCTGGGCCACAAACTGTGATGTGCTCATCAAGGAGTACTCTATAGAAACCATTGGTATCAAAAGACAGTATTTTCTCGAGTGCTTTCTTGTCTTTTTCAACGGTAATTTCGTGTGGGTCATAGTGGTTGAAATCACTACTAACTATTATTATTACATCTCTTTTCGTGCTTGTAATCGATTCCAGTATTGCTTTAGCCAGGTCTTCTGCTACTTCAGGTGTATGTAATCCAATACTAATTGGTACTATCCGGACACTATCACCATAGAGGTACTGAATAAATGGTAGTTGTACTTCTATTGAATGCTCTTCTATGTGTGCATAGATGTCTAGTTCTCCTATGCTACTATTGCTGGCTATGTCTCTAGCAAGTTCTGAGTCTACTTCGAGCTTGCCTAGAGGAGTTATCCACGTCCCAGCAGGGTATATTGATACTAATGCTCCTCTACCTGTATGGTTTGTTCCAAGCAATATGATTGTTTCTGGTCTCCCATCTAGTGCTAAGTTATAATATGTATGTGCAGCTACGGGTCCGCTATAAATGTATCCTGCATGAGGAGCAACATAACCGAGTGTCTCTTTTCTCCTTTTCTCAGAAACAACTGGTAATTTTCCGGGACCAAGACTGTGTTTGAAAGACCACTCAATGGTCTTAATAAGTTCTCTAGGATCTGATGGATAAAAATACCCCGCTACAACGGGGTATCTTGTATGGGAAGTGGTTTCCAAATAATTCTTCACCTCTGAAGACGTACTTCAAACTCTGTAGGCGGTTCAGGCAGATCTCCGTCAGGTGGAATTATTCCTTTTTCTCTAAGTATTTGTCTAGCTAATAACCAATATATTAGTGCTAGGCTTTTTCTACCCTTATTGTTGGCTGGTATAATTAAGTCTATGTATTCTGTTCTATTATCAGTATCAGCCAGTGAAACTATAGGAATGCCGATCTCGGCAGCTTCTTTTAGTGCTTGAGAATCAGCTCTGGGATCAGTTAGTAGTACTACGTCTGGTTCAAAATACCATTTAAGGCTTGGGTTTGTAAATGTTCCGGGCATAAATCTTCCTATGAATGGTTTGCAGTTCACATAGCTACAGAACTTTAATACTGGTTTTTGACCATATTGCCTAGCAGATACTACTGCTATTTTCTCAGGCTCGTATCTTGCTAAGAATTTTGCAGCAATTCTTATTCTTTCATCAATTTTCCTTATATCTAAGATGTAGAGTCCATCATTACGTACTCTATAAACGAATGGTTCCATGAATTTTGTGCATATATGTGTTCCTATATGTACTCCAGCAGCTAGGTACTTGTCAAGTGTTATTAGTAATTCCACTACTGGTTTTGTCCTAGTTTGTTCCTCTTGGGGGCTTTGCCTTGTTTTTTCTTCTGACAAGTAAAACACCTCCTAGTTGGTGTTTTAGGAGACTTTAGGGAAGTTTAATATCTCATATGAAATCTCAACATGGGAGAGAAACATCCTTCTACAACAATATCTTTTAACTCCTAATTCATCCAGTACTTTTCCTGGATCTTCTCCTGCTTCTACTCTTTTCTTAAATTCTTCCCATAAATGCCCTATGGGTGCACCACATGTAAAACATCTTACGGGGAACATCAATTCTTGATAACCTCCGGGTTCACCTATAGCTTTTCTGCCATCTCCTTCTTGCGCTGTATCTGCCCCATTTCTCTGGTTCTGTTCTTCTCGGGTCTCCGCTTAGCATGTATCTATCGTATTCTGTTAGTATCTTCTTTAGTTCGGGGTTATTGTTTGCGTATTCTAGTAAGCCTCTAGCAATAGCCATTCTTACAGCATCTGCCTGGCTCATGTATCCTCCTCCCCTCACGTTTACGTATATGTCTACTTGTTTCCAGAGATCACCAACTATTACTAGTGGTTCATACATTTTGAGCCTGGCAAGCTCGATGGGCCATATTTCTAGAGGTACGCCATTTATCCATACTCTTCCCTGACCGGGCTTTATGATTGCTCTTGCAATACTTGTTTTCCTCTTACCTGTAGCGATTACTATTTTCCCCTGCGTGCTCATTGAACTACACCTTTCCAACCTAGTTCCTTAGCTATTTCACCTAGAGTTATATATTTTCCCTTTAACCTGCTTATATCAGCTTCCTCGAACCTAATAAACTCCTTGTCTTGAAGCTCGGGTGGTAGGCCGTTGTAAACTCTTAGTCTTTTATAAGCAGTTCTTCCTCTGGGTTTCTCTATGGGAAGCATTCCTCTAACGGTTCTTTTCAATATGTTATGTGGTGATTTTGGTCTCCTAATACCTGTTTTGTATGGGTTATAGTGTGTCTTTACTTTTTCTAGTAGCTTGTATCCCTGTATAACTCTGAGTCTTTCTCCACTAACTACTGCTTTTTCAGCATTAACTACTATTACACGATAGCCTTCAAGGAGTTTCTTAGCAATTATACTTGCTAGTCTTCCTAGTATCTGGTTAGTTGCGTCCACGTAGAGAGTCTTGGCTTCACTCATGTTTTTCACCCTATTATCTTTACGTTGCTTCCCCTGGGGTTTTCTCTTGCTAATTCTAGGATGGATAATACTTTTCCTCCAGCTGCTTTTATTTTTTCTATAGCTGTTTTTGAAAATGCTGCTGCTGCAACAGTTACTGGGTGGTCTAGGGTTCCTGCTCCGAGTACCTTGCCTGGCACTACCACTATGTCTCCTTCCTTCGTGTATCTGTTGATCCTGCTTATATTTACTGCTCTGCGTTGTCTCCTGGGCTTTTCTAATTCCTCAGCTACTGCTCTCCAAATAGGTGCTTTGTATTGATTAGATAACTTGTAGAGTTCCCTAATCGTCTTTCTCAATACTATGTTTGTGGGGCCTGTTTTTCTCATTTAACAACACCTTCTCTCTTCAAACTTTCTATGAAATCATCTATTTTATTCTCAAGTATTTTTATAGCTTCCAATAATATTTTCTTGGGAGGTAATGCTCCCGTGGATTCTATTGTTAAAATGTATTCATTTTCTTTCCAATTTATTCTTATAGCATTATAGGGACACACTTCTTCACAAATCCTGCAAAGAGTACAATCGAGTACTTTATCTTGCTTTATCATGAGTTTTCCGTTTTTGAGCTCGAAAATATTCTTGGGGCATATTTCTATGCATTTCTTGCATTCTTCTCCTTTACATAGTTCTTCTCTTATATGTATTAATGGAACGTACTTGTGTGTTGCTACTGATACAGGGCTCCACTTGGCGTGTTCTTTTCCTCGACCAAGCCTAGCATATGCTTCTAGTCTTATTTCTTGATTATTTGCTAAGAGGACAATTGGTATTTTATCATATACAGGTCTTACGTCTGGATCTGAGGTTTTCAAGTCTCCACTATAAAGTGTTACTAGGCCTTCTCCTGTTCCTTTTCCTTCTAAGTCTAGCTTTACGAAACAGTCTTCAGTGAATAGTCCTCTATCTGCTGCTTCTCTGCATTCTTCTGGTGACTTGTATTTTTCTAATGCTTTTTCGCTTGTTAAGGGGATTAATCCCAGCCTATGGGCGATGTACTCATCGTAGAAAACACTACTGTTCATTGTGAATACTACTGAGTCTATAGCCATTGTAGGGACTTCAGCGATCATGACCCTGCGGACCGAGTTAAGTATGTGTAGTGGGATATTCTTTATATATAAGCGAAGCTTTAAAGAGGTTTTTTCCAAAACGTTTATCTCCAATATATGGATACCTCCATTTAAAATAATTACATAGTTTTAGACTCTTCTTCCTCTTCTACCGCCTGGTCTTCTCGTGGTGTCATGTGGTATTGGTGTTACGTCTTCGATTCTTCCAATTATGAAACCTGCTCTAGCTAATGCTCTTATAGCAGCTTGTGCTCCTGGACCAGGTGTTTTTGGTCCATGACCTCCGGGGGCTCGTACTTTTATGTGTAGGGCCATTATTCCTTTATCCATTGCTTCACTTGCTGCTCTGCTTGCTGCAAGCATTGCTGCGTAGGGGCTTGGTTTTTCTCTGTCTGCTTTTACTACCATTCCACCGCTCCATCTACTAACTGTTTCCGCTCCAGTAAGGTCTGTTATATGGATTATTGTGTTGTTTAAGCTACTGTAAATATGAGCTACTCCCCATTTAAGTTCTCTACCCATGAATGCCATATGTGTTCACCTTAGCTACTTGTTTCTTCTTGGAGTTTCTTGAATGGACTTGTGGGCGCATAATCAACTAATTCTTCTTCTTCACGAGACACAATGTATCCAGGAGAAGTAACTCTTCTACCTGCTATTGCTATGTGTCCGTGAACTATTAGTTGTCTAGCTTGATGTATCGTGCGTGCAAGACCTTTCTTATATACTATGGTTTGTAGTCTTCTCTCTAGGAGATCTTCTACTGTTAGGCTGAGTACGTCTTCGAGGGTAGCGTTTTCGGGCAATAATCCCATATTGTATAGTTTCCTAAGCATCGCTTTTTCTACTTTTTCACGTATTTCTTTTGGAGCAGCTAATAGTGAGCGGGCTTGGTGCCTGAATTTCCTAATAATTGTCTGGGCTCTCCATAATTCACGCTTATTTCTCAGTCCATAAGTACCTAGGAGTTTTAGTTCTTGGATTAGGACTTCTTTTCTCCATGGATGTTTAGGTCCTTCCCACTTCTTCCTGGGTTTCTTCGGGTCACCCATCCTTATTCACCCCTCTTTAGGATTATCTTCTCTTCTTCCTTACACCAACGGTTAATCCTAGTCTTCCAGTTGTGCGTGTACGCTGTCCTCTTACCTTTAATCCGAGTGCATGACGTATACCGCGCCAGCTCTTAATCTTCTTTTCTCTCTCAATATCTTGTTTCACATAATATATTAGCTCTGCACCAATTAAGTGCATGTCCTTTCCGGTGGTGTAGTCTTTTCTTCTATTTAGAACCCATCTAGGTATGCCATAGTTTAAGGGATTCGCTAGTAAGTCTTCTATTTTCTTAATCTCTTCTTCTGTTAAGTAGCCAATTCTCATTTCTGGATCTATTCCAAGTCTTCTACATATTCCATAGGCTAGGTTGACTCCAACACCCTTGATCTCCGCTAATCCATAAGCAGTTTTCAAGCTACCATCAATATCTGTGCCAGCTATACGTACGATATATTTAAACGTCCTGCTAGTGCTCAAAACTATGACATCACCCTATGTATTCTCTGTAAGCAAATTATTTTACTCCTCTACCAATACGATAAAAATTTCCTATTATAAGTTTATCTCATAATTGTAGTTGTTGGGTTCAGGAGGGGCGAAAAGCTTCATCTCCTTATGGATCGTTTCCCTAAAGCGCTTCATCATCTCCCATGAAATAGTTATTAATAGCTATATATATCCTAAACTTTTGAATGATAAGTTCTAAACTCGTATATGGTGTACGGAAATGTTTGGAATAAATCCTCTCCTATTAACACGTAAAGAAGAGTTATCTAAAGAAGAACTAGCAGAAGCTATTAGGATAGCAATTATAGCAGAATTAGACGCTATTAACTTCTATGAACAACTCGCTAGATCAGTGAAAGATGAAAAAATAAAGAAAGTATTCCTAGACATAGCTAGAGAGGAAAAAACACATTTCGGCGAGTTCTTGACACTCCTTGAAATGCTTGATAAAGAACAAGTATCAGAGCTTAAGAAAGGACAAGAAGAAGTAGAAGAACTCATGGGTAAATAAACAAGTTTTTATATGGGTGGCGCCGGGGGCGGGATTCGAACCCGCGCGCCCCGTATGGGGCACTGGCTCTCCAGGCCAGCCCCTTAGGCCGCTCGGGCACCCCGGCACGTAGAAATGCTATATTTTAGTATTTTTGTTTGGTGTTATATTGGTTATTCTCCAAGGAATACTGACTCCCTCAGCTGGTGTATTTAGGTAAGAAGATCTCATTCATAAATAATATAGTTCAAGTAAGTGAATTCTAGGAGTTATTATAGAAAATTTTAGAGCTCTATCTCCATCCATATTTCTGGTGGTACTCTTACTCTGATTAATTGTTTCATTACTCTCTCATCAGCTGCTATGTATAATAGTCTCTTGTGGATTCTCATTTCCCATTTTTCCCATTTCTTTTTGCCTTCACCATGTGGGAGCTTAAGTGTTCTAACAACTAGTCTCTTTGTCGGTAATGGTATGGGTCCTGACATTTTCACGCCTGTTCTTTTAACAATATCTGTTATCTTGCTTATGAACTCATTAAGTATGTTTATATTTGTGCTCCAGATCTTTATTTTTACCATTCTCGGTGAAGACATTTTCATCAATGCCTCGTTTACTTTTTCCTCGGTTCTTTCTGTGAGGTGATTAATAGTTTAAGGGGTTGAAAAACTTATTTTCTTTATTGAATAGGGGTTTGTGTAAAAATCTATGGTGTGATTACTTTGCCTTTATCTCTATTTTCATAGGCTTGACGTCTACTACTACTCCGATTCCTATGGTCTTACCCATGTCTCTCATAGCGAATCTTCCTAGTGGTGGGAACTCGCTGTACTTTTCGACTACTAATGGTTTAATTGGCTTGAATCTTACTATTGCAGCGTCACCCATCTTGATGAACTGTGGGTTCTGTTCAACTACTTTGCCTGTTCTTGGGTCTAGTTTGGCCTGGATTTCTACTATTCTGCATGCTACGCTTGCTGTGTGTATGTGTACTACTGGTGTGTATCCTACTGTTATTGCTGTTGGGTGCCATATGATGAATACTCTAGCAGTGAATTCTTCAGCTACTGTTGGTGGGTGATCTAGGTGTCCTGCGACGTCTCCACGTCTAATGTCTCTCTTAGATATGCCTCTTACGTTGAATCCTATGTTGTCACCGGGTTCTGCTTTCTCTATTCTTACGTGGTGTGTCTCGATGCTTCTTACTTCTCCTACCTTGGCTGGTGGCATGAATACTACTTTGTCGCCTACTTTTAGAACACCTGTTTCTACTCTTCCTACTGGTACTGTACCAACTCCTGATATAGCGTATACGTCTTGTATTGGTATGCGTAATGGCTTGTCAACTGGTTTCGGCGGTGGTTCTAGCATGTCTAGTGCTTCTACTAGTGTTGGTCCATCATACCATGGCATGTTAGGTGATCTCTCGATTAGGTTGTCTCCAGTCCATGCTGATACTGGGATGAATGGTATCTTTGATATATCGTATCCTAGGCTCTTCAAGAACTTTCCTAGGATAGTCTTGATTTGTTCGTATCTCTTCTGACTCCACGGAGGCTCTGTTGCATCCATCTTGTTTACTGCTACGATTAACTGGTTAATACCCATGGTTTTTGCTAGGATTGCGTGCTCACGTGTTTGTCCTTCTGGGCTCATTCCTGCTTCGAATTCTCCCTTTCTAGCACTTACTACTAGTAATGCTGCGTCAGCTTGGCTGGCTCCAGTGATCATGTTTTTGATGAAGTCTCTGTGTCCGGGGGCGTCAATGATTGTGAATATGTATCTTCTTGTCTCGAATTTCATGTAGGTTAATGCAATTGTTACTCCTCTTTCACGCTCTTCTTTGAGTTTGTCGAGTAGCCACGCAAACTTGAAGCTCTCTTTTCCTCTCTTCTTCGCTTCTTCCTCTAGTGTTTGTAGTGTTTTCTGGTCTACTAGTCCGAGCCTGTACAATATGTGTCCTACTAGTGTACTCTTACCGTGGTCTACGTGTCCAATCACTACTAGGTTAAGGTGTGGTTTTTCAGAGCTCATTTTTCTCTACCTCCCAGGGATACATGTTCTGTAATCAACTAGATATGTATCTACCGTATTTATATTAATTCGTGTCGTTTGCTAGAATAGTAATTTTATACAAGTATTTATAAAGCTATCCGATAATCGGTGGGAAGAATAAATAGATTCTGCTTATCCATAAATACAAGTATATATGTGTAATTCCATGTATTGATGACGAATAATTTTGTCTTCTGTGATAAAAACTCTTTATCTGCTGCTTAGGGCTATTCTTTCTATTTCTTCTTTCCTTTGTATAGCATAGCTTCTTGGGTCATTGTTAGCGGCTAAGATTATTTCTTCAGCTAAAGCCTCCTCGATCGGAAGCGGGTTATTGAATGCCTTATTCCTTGCTCCTTCTGTTAAGTGTTTTAATGCTAAATCGACTCTTCTCTGTGGAGCAATATCTACTGCAACATGATATACTATACCACCGTACATGATTCTGGTTGTTTCTTCTCTAGGAGCAGCATTTTCTATTGCTCTAACAAGAACTTGAATAGGATTCTCGCCTGTCTTCAAGTAAATGAGGTCAAATGCTTTCTTGACAATATTGTATGCTAAGTGTTTTTTACCCATGTTCCTGCCGGGTCTCATAACTTTATTTATTAATCTTTCAACAATTGGGACTTCTGCTTTACCAAATCTGCGGTGTTCGTGTCTTCCACCAGTATGTGGTAAGAACACCGGTTTTAAACATATATATCTTTTAAGGCCTGGGTCTCTAACTACTATGTTATCATAACTCCATTTACCGAATAATTTTATTTCAGTAACTTTCACAACTACGCTTTCATCAACCACTATGCATCACCATTATTCTCTGCATAACCAAAACTATTAAGTCCCCCTTAAAACTCTTACGTAGTATGTGGTTAATAATTGTACGTTATAGGATGTATTGTAAAAGGTAAATTAAGGTGTTTTGGTCAATACGATATACGTAAAAACTTGTCTTGACTATTTGAAACATAGTAGGGGATGTAATCAAGTTGGAAGAACTCTTACTTGTTGAGGAAGTTGTTGCGGAAATAATTCCTGGAGAATTCATTTATACTAGGATAAGGTTTAGGCTCGAGGATGGAAGATACTTCTACCTCTACAATATTCCATTCGATATAGCAATAGCTCTTAAGAAAATGAATGGAGAGGAAATAGAAGATGATAGAGAAAGATTAATGGATATATTGATGAGCATGCCTGAAGTCTTAGAGATTCTCGGTAGGCATTTGAAACGTGTAATAATAAATGATATTGACTATAAGACGGGAGCATATAGTGCTATAGCTGAGTTTAGTGATGGAAATATGTATGTTAGGAGAAAAATGGTTCCTAGCCATGCTGTTTTCTTAGCTAAGCTTGTTAATAAACCGATTTATGTTAGAAGTGAATTAGTTGATCAGCAGGAAGAGTTCCGAGGGTATAGAATATTGGAGGATGAATATGATACAAGGTATGAACGATACGATGAACAAAGCGATGAATTCGCAGAAGATGAGTATGAAATAGATGATTTTATCTAACAGGTTTCTGTTTCTTCCCTAGATATAGTGCTTTTAAGGAAACTCCATTAACCATTATTACTTTATATCTAACTCCCGGAATGTCACCCATAGATCTTCCTCTAGGCCCTCCTATACCTTCAATGATTACTTCATCGTGTTCATCAATATAGTTTATTCCACCGTCAAATGGAACAAAAGCTGTTACTACTTTACCGTTCTTAGCAAGTTGTACTCTTACACATTTTCGTACAGCTGAGTTTGGCTGTCTTGCTTCCACACCAACTTTTTCCAGGACAATCCCTCTAGCCATTGGCGCTCCTTCTAATGGATCGTGTTTCTTCTTTAACCCTAGCATTTTTATCTTGAATTCTCTCTGACTCCACCTAAACTTTAACCTCTTTTTTCTCAACTTTCTAGCAGCAAATAATCCATTGGGTGCTTTTTTACCAGCCATTCCATATCATCCCGATTCTGTTTGTCTTTGAACCTACTAATCGAATTTCTTACTCCTCTTTAAAAACTTACCTAGTATTTAAGCTATTATTACAGCATCTATATCAAAGTATCTCTTAAGTATTAGTTTTGCTCGCGAAACGTTTTTGCCTCCCTTACCAATAGCTATTCCTTTATCACTTGGTTCAACACTTACATAAACAACTTTTTTGCCTCCTGGCCTGTTTGCTACTCTTACTTCTCTAACTCTTGCCGGGGTTAACGCATATCTTACCTGGTCTTCTAAGTTATCACTATAACCCACTATCTCGATATTCTTTCCTAGGATCTTTCTTAGTTTCTGTACATAAAGTCCTCGAGGACCAACAGCTTTCCCTACTTCGTCAGGGTTTACTAAGAAAATTATTCTCTCGTTTTCATCATCAACGATACAGTCTCTTACATGTACTCCTGTTAGCTCATGTAGTAATGCCATGTATCGGAACTCTTCTGGTGTTAGCTTTATTGAGCGATTACTTCTCTTGCTCACTCACTCTCCTCCTCCATAACTATGTCTAAAATATTTGATTGTCCGGGATCAACTATGGCCATTGCGGCTACGCTGAATGGTTTTCCAGCAAGTGTTCCTAATTCTATATTTGTTCCAGGGAACTTATATACTGGGATGTTTGAGAGCTTTGCATAGTATTCTATATCTCTCTTGAGTTCTGGTGGCGCGTTTGCAGCTATTACTACTAGTTTAGCTTTTCCATGTAGTACTAGTTTTAGTGTTTTCTTGCTTCCCAAGACTACTTCTCCTGTTTTTATAGCCATTTGTAAAGCGCGTACGAAGTCTATTGTTGAGACCATTTCTTATCACCTGCTCTTCTCTATGACCGCTTCAATGTCTTCTTCTTCCTCTTCCTCTTTAGGTGTGTAGGGAGTCATATATATTTCTACAATTCCTGTTCCAAGTGGAACTTGTTGGCCTATTATAACGTTTTCTGTTACACCGAGTAATGGGTCTATGGCTCCCTCTGTTGCGGCTTCTACTAGTTTCTGTACTGTCATCTCGAATGTTGCTCTTGCTAGAACACTTGGTTTTTCACCTGCAATACCCATTCTTCCTACTTGTCTTATTCTCCCAGTCCACGTCATTATGTCCGCTAGTATCATTATGTGTCTAATATCCACGTCTAGACCTTGGTCTTCTAGAACTTCTTTTATCTCTCTAATAATAGCTGCTCTAGCTGCTTCTATTCCTAGAATTGCTTCTATTTCAGCTATGTTGTTTGTATAAATTCTTCTATAATCTACTCCTGGTACTTTCATTACTTCCGCTAAGTTGCTTCCCTCTGCTACTAATACGTATTCATCTCCTCTTTTCTGTATGATTACTTTTGTTATTCCCTTAATTCCCTTGATCTTTGCATTTGCTATTTTTGTTCTTATCTTTTCTATTTTCGTGTAATCTACTTTTTCTGGTCTCAGCTCGATATGTACTGTGTATGGGTCTTCGGGGTCAACGTAGACTTTTCCTAGTCTTAGTTTTTCTAAAACACTTACAACATCTTCTACTTTTACTCCTTTATCACTGAGCATTTCAGGGTCTAAGATTATGACTGCTCCCTCATAGGGATCCACGTTTATTTCCTTGGATACATTTTCTATTGTTGTACTTTCTATCTTCCTGGCCACTTCTTTAGCTTTTTCTTCGGAGTATTTATACTCATCTGTAAGAGGTATTTCCATAATAGGGGTGCCTGGTTTCTTTCTAGCATCTACTATTTCTATTAATCTTGGTAGACCTAGTGTTACGTTGAATTCTCGCACACCAGCGTAGTGGAATGTACGTAGGGTCATCTGGGTTGATGGTTCTCCTATACTTTGTGCAGCGACTGTTCCAACGGCTTCTCCAGGTTCTACTAGGCTTTTCTCATACCTATTTATTGTCTCCTCAATGATCTTCTCTAGTTCTTCTACTGTTAGTCCTTTCTCCTTGTATTTCTCAATTATTTTTTCACGTGTTTCATTATATACTAGAGTACTTACTCTTCCTCTCAGTTTTTCTTCTAGGATTCTATCTATTTGTTTTATTGAACGTATTTTGCTCTTGCTCATATTCTCCACCCTATTACTTTTTCTATAACTCTTTCAACCTTCACGGCTTTTCCATGGTCGCTCATCATGGGGTTGACCCCGTCTTCGCCATATAGGAATTGTACAATTTCGCCTGTTGGTAAACGTACTGTTCCATCATATTCTACTTTCAGATCTTGGAGCGCGTTTATCAATCTTCTCTGCATGTATCCGCTCTGGCTTGTTCTCACAGCTGTATCTGTTAATCCTTCTCTACCAGCTGCTGCGTGGAAGAACATTTCTATCGGTGTTAATCCATCTACGAAGCCATGGGCTACGAAGCCTCTTGCTTCTGGTCCTAGGTCTTTGGGTTTGAAGTGAGGCAGTGTTCTATGCAGATATCCTCTTGTTATTCTCCTGCCACGTATAGTTTGTTGTCCGAGGAGAGCAGCCATCTGGGTGAGGTTGACTGGGTTTCCTCTAGCACCTGTTCTAGCCATAATGATTACTGGGTTTGTTAGTGTGAAATATGGTGTTATAGCATCTGCTACGTCGTCGAGGAGTTTCTTTGATAAGAGATCAATTATTTCGTCTTCTAGTGTTTCTTCAACAGTTCTGCCTGGTCTGGGCTCTAGCTCTCCTCTATGATATTTTTCTATTAACTCGTATACTTCTTTCTTCTTCTCCTCTATGATTTCTAGTATTCTCTTCTTAGCTTCTGGTGGGAGCAATAAGTGTGTGTATCCCATTGTGAAACCGTATTTCTCGGCAAATCTCAGGAACATTCTATAAACATAATCCATGAACAATCTTGCGATGTCTTCTCCGTATTCTTTCACGAGCCAGTGGATTAGGCTTTCTGGCTCTTCTCTACCAATACTTGCTTTGTCGAGAACTCCTTCTAGGAATACGCCGTTCTTAACTATAACTATGCTGTCATGTGGACAATCTTCGTCAATACATCTCAGTGCTGTTGCACCAGCTATTTTCGCTGGTCTCTTATAGTTGAAGTCTTTCGGTAGGAACAAGCTTATTAATTGTTTTCCTGTCCAGTATGGTCCTGGTTTTAGAATAGCTGGTTCTGGGAGTTCTCCACGGTAACCAGCTACTCCTAGTAATTCTATTACATCTTCTCTGGTTAGGAGTGTTGATTTGTTTGTTAAGAGGAATGCTCCGCTAATGTAGTCTTGTAGGCCTCCAATAATTGGTCCTCCATAACGTGGTGTGAGGATGTGTTTCTCAACAAGCATTAATAGTCTTGCTTCAGCTCTTGCTTCTTCGCTTTGTGGTACGTGGAGGTTCATCTCGTCTCCGTCAAAGTCTGCATTATATGGTGGACATACAAGGAGGTTTAATCTGAACGTCTTGTAGGGTAGAACTCTCACTACGTGCGCCATTATCGATATTCTGTGGAGTGATGGTTGTCTGTTAAATAATACTATGTCTCCATCGCGTAGGTGTCTTTCAACTATAAAGCCGGGTGCTAGTGTTTCGGCAAGGGCTTTTCTGTCAACGTATTTCAGGCTTATTCTTCTGCCATCTGGTTTTATTACATAGTTTGCTCCAGGCCATTTATCTGGCCCATTTAGTACGAGTTTTCTCATTTCCTCGATGTTCCATTGAGTAACTCTCTCTGGAACCGTAAGGATCTTTGCTATCATTTCAGGTACTCCTACTTCGTTAATGCTCAGGTTGGGGTCTGGGCTTATCACTGTTCTGGCTGAGAAGTCGACTCTTTTACCTCGTAAGTTTCCTCTGAACCTTCCTTCTTTTCCTTTGAGTCTCTGAGCTATTCCTTTCAATACTTTTCCGCTTCTATGACGTGCTACAGGGATTCCTGGCGCTTCATTGTCGAAGTACGTTGTTACATGATATTGTAGGAGCTCCCATTCATCCTCTATAATAGCGTTGGGGGCTCCTGACTCTATGTGTTCGCGTAGCCTGTTGTTAACTCTGATTATGTCTACTAGTTTATGTGTTAAGTCGTCTTCACTCCTAATACCTGTTTCCAAGAGAATAGATGGTCTAACAGACCTTGGAGGTACCGGTAATACCGTTAGCACCATCCACTCAGGTCTAGCATCTACGGGGTCTCCTCCAAGTAGCCTGACGTCTTCATCGGGTATCTTCTCTAAGCGTGCACGTACTTCTATTGGGTTGAGCTTGACGTATCCTTCTTCCCCACGGTCTTCATAGAAGCTGTGAGGTTTTTCAAGTCTTATTTTGTACTGTTTTGCTCCACAATGAGGGCATTTCTGTGTAGCTGCTGCTTTTCTTCTTATGTATTCATGTAGTCTTCTCTTAAGATAGTCGAGGCCCAGTTCTTCCAATCCCTTCATGAGCTCAATGTATTTTTCTCTCTCTGCTTCGCTTATTTTGATCCTTCCACATACTCTACAAGTAGCTTTAAGGTACATGTGTATGTGTTTGACGAAGCTTACATGAATGACTGGTCTAGCTAGTTCTATGTGCCCGAAGTGTCCGGGACAGCTTTCACGCGTGTTTCCACATACTGGACAGACTTCTCTAGGCTCTATTGCCCCTAGTCTACGATCCATTACGCCCCCGTCTATGGGGGCTCCATCGTTATCATATACTTCGCTTGTAATAATTGCTGTAACACTCATTTTTCTGATTTCTTCTGGGGACAAAATACCGAATTTAACACTTGAAATACGTGTGGGTGGGCGTGTCATGGGTGAGCACCTTAGATCATTTTTCTGATATCTTCTAGTCTTAGGCGTGGCATAATGCACATGCTCATTAGTTCTTGTATGAGGAGCTTGAAAGCATAAGATACTTCTACTGGTTTAAGCTTGCCCTTGTCTTTGTGTATTGGGCACATATATTTTCCTCTTATCCTGTCATAGTATCCTATGTGTCCACAGATTTCGCACACGTATATTATTGTTCTATCGCTTTTATCCAGCATTTGTTCCTTGAGAAGCAGTGATGCACCGTGACCTACTAGACAGTCTACCTCCATTTCTCCGAATCTTAGTCCTCCTTCTTTTGCACGTCCTTCTGTTGGTTGTCTTGTGAGTATTTGTACGGGTCCTCTTGCACGTGCGTGGATCTTATCTGCTACCATGTGGTGTAGTTTCTGATAGTATACTATTCCTATGAATATCGGTGCTTGTAGTATCTCACCTGTTCTACCATCATACATTGTCTCCATACCGTTCATTGGGTATCCGTGTCTCTTGAGCATTATCATGAGGTTCTCAATGGGTTCTTTATGGAATGGTGTAGCATCTACAAATCTGCCTTCTAAAGCTGCTGCTTTACCAGCTATGCTTTCAATTAATTGTCCAACAGTCATTCTTGATGGGAAAGCATGTGGGTTAATGATTAGGTCTGGGACTATTCCTTCCTCGGTGAAGGGCATGTTGTACTGGGGTACAAGTAAGCCTATTACTCCTTTCTGCCCGTGTCTTGAAGCAAACTTGTCTCCGAGTTCTGGTATTCTTAGGTCTCTTACTCTGACTTTTACGAGTCTGTTTCCATCACCATCTGTTGTAAGCATTACTACATCTACTACTCCTTTTTCTCCGTGACGTGTTACTACACTTGCATCTTGTCTAGTAATGCCTGCTCCCACAGCGTATTCTTGTGCGGTCATGAATCTGGGCGGGCTCACTTTTCCAATGAGTACGTCTCCTCCTTTCACGGGGGTTTCAGGTGCTACTATTCCATCCTCGTCTAGTTTTTCGTATGCTTTCGGTCCACGGTATCCTCGTACGTTGCTTGATGGTATTGTTATTTTATCTTCTTGTCCTCCTGGGTACCTGTACTCTACTGTGGAGTATAGTCTGAAGAATGTACTTCTCGCTAATCCTCTATCAACGCTGCTCTTGTTCATTATGAGAGCGTCTTCTATGTTGTATCCAGTGAAGCTCATAACGGCTACTACCATGTTCTGTCCAGCTGGTCTCTCGTTGTAACCGTTTACTTCCATAGCTCTTGTTTGTACTAAGGGTTTTTGTGGGTAGTGTAGTAGGTGTCCGCGTGTATCCATTCTTCTCTGGAAGTTTGCGGCATAGAGTCCTA
>JAMOPC010000160.1 GCA_027064845.1 Desulfurococcales archaeon
TGAGCCTCAGCGGGAAGCCTTGGCTCCTCTACAACGTATTTATAACCATTGGTGGTTTCCAGGAGAGTTACCTCTGCAAGTCCTACTCGGTATTGTTTAACGATTCTTAATCCTGTATCTCCTAACTGGCTTCTCCTCAACAATTTCGAGGTACCCCCTGGACTGTAGCAATGATAGTAACCTACCAGCATACCTGGAATCCGTTGCCAGAATATCCGCTACTTCTTTGGCTGTAAATGAATCACCTAGTTTCTTCTTGAAAATCTCAAGCAATTCCAAGACCCTGAACCTCATCTTAAGCTCCACAGTAGCCATGCATTTATCACCCATAAACATAGGATTATTCGGGAGACAGTAGACTTCCAGAGAAGAAGCATTCCTAGGAACACGGACAACCCCTCGTATAATCCTCTCATCCAAAACAACAAGGTTAGAACCACGGACAACTAAGAGGCCGGAGCGAACATAGATCCTATCCCCATACAAGCTATAATCACATAGCTGCAGCTGCCTGGAGAGCAGGAGCCTATAAAATACATCGCTATGCCCAAGAAGCCTACACAGGATCTTCAAAGCACGATACAAACTAGGACGACTACTAAAAACAAACAAATCACAAAGCCTAAGCCTAGGAGACCTATTCTCAAAAGCAGCCCTCCAAACCTCGGTATAATATAGAACCGCGGCAGCTAAAGCACGAGGATCACCGCCCCTACCTTTAACCCGGCTAGCCAGTTTAGATAACTCGTAAATATGTGGAGCAAGTTCACGAATAGAGCTAAAACCAAGAATACGCTCGGCGTAACTTATTGATAAACTGTATATGAGCTCATCACGCCTATACATTTCCAGCCATTTAGGCCAACCAAACCTTGTACGTTGCCAAACACAACGCCAACGCCTAATCTCAGAGCCGAGAGGAGCATAGCCAGAACTAAGTGAAACATCATTATTCGCAACACGATTATACCCCATAAATGCCGCCACAACGGCACACCTATTTCTCACTCCTCATAAAACTCAAAGGTTTATAAAACAGAAATGAAACAAACAAATATTTCTCCACAATAGGAGTCACTCATGTTTACACGTATGATAGTCGAGAAGTATAGAAGAAAAAGACAATATCAGTACTAGGTGCTGGCAAACACTGTGTTTCTCTGTAAACGGAAAGCTAAACAACGGTTACATCCACCATGGTTTGTTCTCAGCAGTAGGAACTCTGACCTCTCTAGGCATAAACTACACCACTACAAGAGAACAGAAGGGCTTAAACTTACTAATGGAATAGAATCAATGTGTGATATTATGAAATTAAAGTTAACTCTGCCTCGGATAACCAGTATTATTTTTAATATCATTTTTATTATTTCCAAAATTCCATATGTAGTCTGGTTAAACATTTTAGTTGCAACGTTTTTAATCATTGATGCACTAAGGTTATTGTACGGGATGAAGAACGAATTTTCTCTTTTAGGATTTCAGGTTATCATTTTTATTGTAATACTTTTTGGACCAAGATTCCTTATAAGTTTATTCATTAAGATTGTTCATTCTGTTATGACTCGTTTATTTCCTCCAGACTGTTCTAATAATTCAAAGAAATATTGTATTACAGTAGCCATATTTACAACAATAATAATAACACTATTACTATTGTTATCATTAGTTTTGGTAACATTAGCAGTATCGCGTTATCTAAACTTAGTCATTTCATCACTATGCAATAATTATTCATTTACAATTTCCGTGATAATAGTCTTCATCTATATAAAATTCATTATTACTATGATACTTCGGTTACTGTCTTTGAAACAATTAATAAAATCCATTATCGTTAGCGCAATACTGATCTTAATAATGATCGGAACAACTTATGTCATCTTTAGATCAAGTATATATGGGCTTCATAGTTTAGAAGAGATAAGTGATTATGTAAACACAAGAACATATTATAGTCAAGCATTACCAATTAGAGGTGGCAATGATATTTTTATGTGGAGTTTGTTCGGTGTTGGTGCTTGTGGTGAGATGGCTTATATTGCAAAGGTTATTTTAGAGTCTAAAGGCTATGAGGCCTATGTAGCTGGTTTTCCTGGAGAAGATCATGTGTTTACTGTTGTATATATTAATGGTTCATGGTGGGTTTTGGATCCGGGTTATCCATGTTGTCGTAGTGTATCTATGGTTGAACGTGTTAAGTATAGGATACAAGAGATGGGAAATGTTTCTAGTGTAATAGTCTATTTGGATGCTGGATTTATTGATCTAACAGAATATTATGTACCTTATGACACGTTTATTTTCAACGTCACATATAGAGGGCATCCTGTGGCTGGAGCATGTATTACTTTAAGACATTTATTTGATAATAAGTTCGATATAGAAATTCCTGGAAAGGGAATGTGTTACTACACGAATAGCTCTGGAATAGCGGTAATTTATCTTGGAGGATCAGGATACAATGGCACAAAAATCAGGCAATCAGATCCATATTTCGAGGTATGTGTAAACGGCAAGTCCGTAGGCATTCACATACAGAGCTCAGCTTCTAGCAAAACACATATAATAAACATAGACCTGTCCAAGCCCGTTAAAGACAATTAAGCCCTCTTGAATTATTAATAATCTGTAAACTCCTAAGAGGCGAGAAAGCTTGAGGAGAGAGACCCGAACTAAAAAATGTGGTCCCGCGGGGGGGACTTGAACCCCCGACCACCCGGTATCTGTGAGCCCCTTTTCTGTGCCGCCCCGCCTTCATCCATCCCTCATTCTAGA
>JAMOPC010000161.1 GCA_027064845.1 Desulfurococcales archaeon
GGCTGTTGTTCAGCTAATCTAAAGATCTCTGGTCTTACGACTATTGCTACTTTTCTCGGCAAGTCTTTTGTTACTGCTACACCTCTAATATCCATATCTAGTTCAGGTATTCTTACTATTGCGTATTTTCCGTCCCATTCAAGGAATTCTCCATATAGGATGTTGCTTCTTCCTAGGAAGTCTGCTACGAATAAGTTGTTTGGTTTAAAGTATACTTCTCTGGGAGGACCGTATTGTAGGAGTTTTCCTTTATTCATAACAGCTATTCTATCACTAATACTCATTGCTTCTAGCTGGTCATGGGTTACATAAATAGTTGTTATGCCTAGCTTTTTCTGCAGTCTCTTAATTTCTTCTCTCATCTCAATCCTCAGCTTAGCGTCAAGATTGCTCAAAGGCTCGTCTAGGAGGAGTACTCTTGGCTGTACTACCAAAGCTCTAGCTAGTGCTACTCTCTGTTGCTGCCCGCCGCTGAGTTGTAGCGGGTATCTATTCTCGAGTCCTTCTAGTTTAACTAGTTCAAGAGCCCATTTTACTCTCTTCTTGATTTCTTCCTCTGTTAGGCCTAATTGTTTCTTTCTTATTCTTAAACCATATGCTATATTGTCATATACTGTCATGTGCGGCCATAATGCATAGTTTTGGAAAACCATCGCTGTATTCCTGAGATAGGGTTTTAGAAATGTAACGTCTTCATCATCAAAGTATACTTTGCCTTCTTCTGGTACTTCGAACCCCGCGATTATTCTAAGAGTGGTTGTTTTGCCGCATCCAGAGGGTCCTAGTAGTGTGAATAGCTCTCCGGATTCTACCTCAAAAGTGATATGATCAGCTGCTACTACCGTACCATATATTTTTGTTACGTTTTCAAGTCTTACACGGGTCATGTCTTATTCACCTTCTCTCCTAAGCATATGCTTATTCAAATTTAGACACCTATGAATGCATACCTCTGCTTGAACACGAGAGTTATGATCAACACTGCTATAAGCTGGAACAATATTAGTAATACACCCATTGCTGCCGCTATTTGTACGCCATAAGTTGTTGTTCCCTTATAAGCCATCATCATAGCGAAAGTCATTGGTGCTTGGTCTGGTCTAAGACCACCTATTGTAATGCTTGTGCTTACTTCTGTGCTTATATAAATAAATCCTATTATTGCTCCACTGAGAATATATGTTAGTATAAATGGTAACACTACTCCGAAGATCACTTTTGAGCGTGAAGCTCCAAGGTTTAATGCAGCTTCTTCTAATGCTTCATGTACTTGTTGGAATCCAGCATATACTGACCTTACTACGAATGGTAGCTTACGAATACTATAAGCAATTATAAGTACTACCCATGCCTGGAAAGTTGTTGGTCCACTTGTCGGATCTAGCGGCGTTCCCCTGAAAAATGTCGAGAAAAAGTAAAAGTATCCCAGAGCTATTACTAGTCCTGGAATTGCAAGAGGTATTGTAGCTAACGTATCCATTGTGGGGGTAAGTATTCTTATTTTTGTCCTGCTAACACTGTATGCGATCATTATTGCTATTATTGTTGCTAAAGTAACGGCTATTAATGCATATGTCAAGGTATTCCTGATATATAGGAATATGTCGGGGTTCTGGAATAATTCTACAAAGTACTGTGGAGTGGCCTTATCAAGGTTTATGGCGAACCCACTTGGCGGCATTATATTAAATGCTAAGAGCACTACTCCTATTTGTGGCATTGCTGTGAATATTATTAGTGGGAGCATTACGAGGTATACGAAGAGTTTTCCTTTCCATCCGAGTCTGTGTTCTCTAAGTGTCCATCTACCTCCTCTACTAATCATAGCATATGAGCGCATGCCTACATAGCTCCTAATAGCGAGGAACCCCATAGCTGCTAGGAATAGCATAACGAATCCGAGTGCAGCCATTTCTGGGGACACAATACCTGTTTCTGATGTGAAGCTACTATATATCTGATAGCTCATAAGCCTCGATTCTTGAAAGACAATTGGTGCTCCGAGGTCTTCTAGGCTGAATATAAACACTAGTATGGAGCCAGCGACTATTCCAGGTAGTGCTAGTGGTAATGTTACTGTGAAGAATAGTTTTGCTCCTTTACTACCAAGGTTTTCTGCTTGTTCCTCCATGCTTGGATCAATGTTTATGAAGCTTGAGTAAGCATTGAGATAAACTATCGGGTAGAAAGCCATTATTTGGGCTAATGCTACTCCTGCTAGGCTATCTATTCTTATACCCCAACCAAACAGTGCTTCTGTGAGCATTGATATAGGACCGTTCTCGCTGAACAAGATCTTGATGACATATGCGTTTACGAAAGGTGTTATGAATAATGGAATCATTGCGAGTATTCTGAAAAATGTTCTCCCGGGAAAACTATATCTTGCTAAAACAAATGCAACCAGTATGCCTAGAAAAGTAGCTGTAGTTGTTACTACTGCTGCGTTAATAAGACTATTCAGTAATATGCCGAAGTTTATTCCTTTAATAACATATATTACTCTACCAGTAGCTGTTGTCTCAAGGTAATAGAATTTATCTGATGGATAAAGCACGGTCTTCACGTATTTCCTAGCACTAAATATTCTCCAGAAATTAGCCCATACAGGTTCTCCTGGTGGAACCTCGAATGCGTGATACAGCATAAGCAGTACTGGGACTATTAAGAAAACTATTAGAACAGTGAATCCAACAATTATGAATACCCACATAATCGGGTCAAGCTTGTAGAGGGTCGTTTTAATTCTTTTATATAGTGAGACCTTAA
>JAMOPC010000162.1 GCA_027064845.1 Desulfurococcales archaeon
CCTGTTAAAGAATACACTTTCAGAATAGGGCACATGGGTTACATAACTGATGAGGATATCAAGGAACTATTCGACAATCTTAGAGAGGTAATTGAGGAGTTAAGGAGGAAGGCCTAATTATTTTTAACATTGTTTTTCTTTTTCTATTCTCTTATTCTTTGTTTTTATTAAGGAATATTACTTATTTACTGGGATAACTTAATTATCATGTAAACAATGCATTTGCTGGAGAGGTGCGGAGAAATGGTGAAAGTGCTCGTAGCAGCACCTATTCATGAAAAAGCAATAGAGATGTTGAAGAATGCTGGTTTTGAGATAGTGTATGAAGAGTATCCTAGTGAGGATAGATTAATCGAGTTGATCAAGGACGTTGATGCTATAATCGTTAGGAGCAAGCCTAGGGTCACTAGGAGAGTTATTGAAGCAGCTGAGAAGCTGAAAGTTATTGCACGTGCTGGTGTGGGCTTGGACAACATCGATCTGGAAGCTGCCGAGGAGAAGGGTATTAAGGTTTTCAATGCTCCGTCTGCTCCTACTCAGAGTGTTGCTGAACTAGCTATTGGTTTAATGCTAGCGGTTATGAGGAAAATCGCTTATGCTGACCGTAAGATGAGGGAAGGTGTTTGGGCGAAGAAACAGTGTCTTGGACACGAGCTTAGGGGGAAGGTTTTAGGAGTTATCGGTATGGGTAGGATTGGTTCTGCTGTAGCTAGGATCGCTTATCACGGCTTCGGCATGAAGATTATATATTATGATGTTAGGAAGTGTCCTAAAGAGATTGAGAAAGAATTGGAAGCAAAATGTGTTGATCTAGATACATTGTTTAAGGAAGCGGATGTTGTGACTATTCATGTCCCATTAGTACCGGCTACTAAGCACTTGGTTAATGAGGAGAAGTTGAGATTGATGAAGAAGACTGCTATATTAATTAATACTGCGCGTGGAGGAGTAGTTGATACTGAAGCTCTTGTGAAAGCTTTGAGGGAGGGATGGATTGCTGGTGCTGGACTAGATGTTTTTGAGGAAGAACCATTACCGCCCGATCATCCGTTGACGAAGCTTGAAAACGTTGTATTGACTCCACATATAGGTGCAAATACTGTAGAGGCGCAAGAGAGAGCTGGTATCGAGGTTGTTGAGAAGATAATTGAGTTTTTCAAGTCTAGTTAAAATTAATTTTCTTTTTTCTCTACTCTTTCTTATTATCTCTGCTATGTGCTAGTTGTATTGCTATGATTTTCTTTATATTTTCATCTCTAGTCTTTTTCATTAATTCTAGTAGCTTCCTATCTATTTCATTGATTTCTCTTCTGAGCTTTATACAGGTAAATGTATTGATCAATACTGTTTTCTCGTTAATTCTTGCTAGAATGGGTGTGAACATGGTTATTGGTAAGAGTATTAGTATTGCTATGAGTGCTGTGAATGGGTCACTGGATTTTATGTAGAGTATTGGTAGTAGGATTGCAGGGATTATTATTGTTGCTATGTTTCTTGTTTTGCAGTATCTCAGTTTTTCTATGGCTTCTTGTCTTTCTATGAGGAGATTATATGCTTTTTCTGATCCTGTGTCAGTGGTTTTAGTGGTTCTTGTTATGTGTTCTGTTATATTTATCTTGGTTGAGTAGAGTATTCTGTTTTTTCTTTATTGCTTCTAGTACTTGTTTTTCTCCACATATTTGGAATGTTGAGTCGCTATAATTGTATATGAGAATTATTTTTCTGAATAAACCTGTCTTGTATATTTTGATCCTACCATATTCTTTGATTTTATAGTTTTTGCCTTGTTCCTCTAGTGTTTTCTCGATTAGGTTCACTACTTGTTCTCGTGGTCCTTCTCCGTGGATGCATTTCATTATTGTTTCCCGTTGTTTTTGTTTTGTTGAGGTTAGTTAAATATACTTGTCATGGTATCTTCTTTTATTTGCTAACTAGTATCTGTAGGTGTGGGTGTGGATTTGTCGAAGGGTAGAGTTATTATTAAGTTGCCGAAGACCAGTGTTCCAGTGAAGTATGTCGAACCTGTTCTGATAGATGTTGATAAGCTAGTGCCTCATGAGGAGATTGTTCCGGGGAGGCTTAGGGATCTTGTTGAGAAGATTAAGAGCGAGGGAGTTGTTGATATGCCTATTGTTGTAGCGCCTATTCCAGGGACTGATAAGTATCTTGTTGTGGATGGGCATCATAGATGGGCTGCTGTTAAGGAGCTTGGTTATAGGAAGGTTCCAGCGATCATTATTGATTATTTTAATGATAGTGTTAAGCTTAAGACATGGTATCCAGCGATTATTGGGAAGATCGATAAGGTTTTAGAGAATCTTGTTAAAGAGGGAGTAAGGATCGAGGAATGCCGAGACCCCGTCATAGACGAGGAAGAACTCGGCAAATACGCCTTCATAGTCTTGGGGAGAAATGGTGAATGCTACAAGATACATGGTGGAGTCGAGGAGCAGAAGAAAGTCTCCAAGATACTATCCAAGCTAAACCTAGAGGGAGAATTTACACTAGTATACTATGGCGAGAAACAAGAAGCACTACAAGACCTTGAGAAAGGAGAAATAGACTACCTCTTCCTAAGAAAACAACCAACAAAACAAGAAGTAATCCAGCTAGCAAGACAAAACAAAGTATACTCACCAAAAACAACAAGACACATCCTACCATACACACCAGCAAAAACAAACACACCACTAGAAAAACTCAAATAATTTTTATTATCTCTTCCCTTCCTCTCCTCCCCTCTTATA
>JAMOPC010000163.1 GCA_027064845.1 Desulfurococcales archaeon
CCATACTAGTAGCAACTGCATCTGCCATAGATAATGTTCCAATCCCACCATAGAGTAGGACTACAGCGATAAAATACATTGTTGAACCAACGGCTCCAAATAAACCATATTTTATAGCAGCATTAAGCGGCTCGCCTTTTTCTCTTAAATAGGCTGTTAACCCATAAGCAGTAATGCTAAGAACCTCTAACATAACAAACAGGTTAAATAAATCACCAGTGTAAACTATACCAAATAATCCTGCTTCCAATCCTAGGTAAAGAGTATAGTACCACTCATTATGTTTTGATAACTTGTTCAAATACCTATAAGTCACAATGTTTACTAATGGAAAAACAAACCCAATTAATAAACCCATAAAAGCACCTAAGTAATCAACCTCATACATAATACCAAAAGGTGCTGGAAAAGCTGCAAACATATATGTGAGGATTTCACGAGTAGAGAAAACATACCAGAAAACTATGAAAGAAAAAATAGAGTTAACAACGAAAACTATTTCTGAGAATATCATTGAGAACAAAGACGCTCTTTTCTTCATAAACGTAGTTAAAAGAGGAAGTATAAATGCCGATATTATTGAGAAAAGCGGTATTATGGCAGCAATAACTGCTACTTGATAGTAGCTGGTAACCATTATGTGCACCATAACTGTTCGGTTAGGTTAACTTACCAAGTATTTCAACTTTTAAACTACATTAATAAGTTTTGTGTCCATACAGCAGAAGAGAAAGGAATTATGGGTCATAAATAAGAGGTTTATCCAACGATAAAAGACCTGACTTCATCTTCATTTTAAGCCTATACTCTACATACTTATCCTCAGGACTAAATCTAGGAGGATGAGGAACTATTAATTCTCCTCCACAAACAGGACATCTATCTCTTCTTAAAGTATATCTCCCGCACCTCACACACTTACGCATTAACCACCTCATTTTCTTTCACGCTCAAACCTGAACTCAACATTCAACTTCTTAGCTAGGGATTCTGCTGTTTGTATAGCCTCGCTTAATACCTTCTCCGCAGATTTATAATCAGGTGCTGTGATCTCTATTACGTAGCGCGGAGAGCCAAGTAGGAAGATTCTTCCTTTAATGTTTTGCCCATACTTGGTTAGTACTTCTTCCATCGCCGTTAATATTTTCTTTATTCTATCAACACCATCAGACTCATATGATCTTAGAAACATTATACCTCTTATTTTGACCATTTTTATCTTTATATGACGAAGTGCTTCATTGTGTAATGGCTCAATCCAATCCTCTGGTATACCTGCTTCTCTTAACGCGTCTGGTCCGCGAATAACTGCTTCTTCTAATCCAAGCAATGGGTCTCCATAGTAATCCTCTAGTTTCCATACTACTTCTCTATAAGCGTCTTCGATGCTCTTACCTATTTTCTCTGCAACAAGTTCTATTATTTTAGAAGCTTTTAAGTACCTCTTCCACCATAGCATTTTCTTTCTCTTCTCATTCTCTGGAACTTTCTTTAGTGATACATCAACTGTTTTTCTTCTGCGATTAACTCTTATCACTTTTACAACTATTTTCTGATCTTCTCTGAGAACATCTCGTATGTTCCTAACCCATCTTGATGCAACTTCGCTCCACGGCAAATATGCTTCCAAACCATTATATTCATCGAGGGTAACATATGCACCGTAGTCGAAGATCTTCTTAACTGTCGCTACGACATATTCTCCTACATCTGGGAGTTCTTTTCTCGGAATCGGCACACGGGACCACCCACATAAATGTTGTGATTAAAACATAAACAATTAGGAAAACTATTCATTTAGACTATTTATTCGTTAACTACTTTATAAATCGCTACCACATAATATACTTTATAAATATTGGTGCCTGTATCAACATCTTGTAAATACTGCATAGTCGCATTAACTAGTTTAAAGTGTCTTAAAGGCTTGATATCTTGAAGTGGAAGAGTTGATATTAGGTCATTCACGACGTTATAGCCCTTACTACGTAGAGCAAAGTAGAGCGTTTTCACACATAAAGAGTTCATCGACTTGCTTGTCCATGCAAGCGGTACTTCTGCAAAGTAATTAGCCCGGGTTAAGTCCAGGTAATCAGATATGGATTCATTAACTACCTTAGCATATAAGGGGATTCTGCCAACATCACCTATGGGTTGGAAAATAACTTCCGCACGGGTTAATCCAGTAGCTTTTCTTAAAACAATAGCTCTGCCTACATGTGCATACTTAACTGATTCATCGATACTCACTATTTCAGCAACAACCAAGTAAATGTCATTTATATCAGATGGGACAAATTTCTTTATCAAGGCATAACTAGTATCATCATCGCTCAGCATTATCCACGACAATATTCGTTGTCCACTTCTAGAACCCCTCATATCAGCAAATGTATGTGTTTTCTCGCCTAGGTGTCCAACTATCCAGTAACTATACCCCCAGTACCCTATAACTACTGATTCACCCGAGGAGTTCTCCTTTATAAAATCAAGAGCATTCAAAAAAGCACTTTGATTAATAGTAGTTATGTTTGACAAGAAACTGGGAGTGAAGTCTCCATAGAATACACTTGGATAACCCTGTGATAATGCATTAGCTGGTACAACATTAGCGATAACGCTTCCGACCAAGATCCAGAGAGCAACTATGACAAATACCACGCGATACCTGCCACTACTACTCCTGGTTAGAAAAGTAGCTACATCATATAGCCCATAAGCTATAAGTGGTACAATACCACTTATAGCGAAGACAGCTAGTGTTGGATCAAAGTATGCAGCTATAAGCCCAACAATAAATCCAGTCGCTGTTACAAATCCTAGGAGATTATTTCTTAAGTCTTTCAATATCTGGCTTCTTATTAATAGTATCAATCCAAAGAGAGACAATATACCTAAAATACCATAGTCTTCTACAGGGTTATACATATGGTAGTAATCTTCATAAACACCATACTTAGACATAAAGTCAAGTAAAGAAAGAGCTATTCCAGCACCAATAACATAGCCGATTACTGAACCAACTATTCTCCAAACAGATCTAACAAATATAGGCACAGATCCTGTTATCACTTTGTATTCAATAAGTCCAATAACTAAGTTGACAAGAAGTAAGACAGAAGCAAACACATGGTAAATAGTTAGATAAAACATTCCAGTAACAAAGTTTATTGGATAAGAAAATACTAATAATAATGCTCCAGCTATTAATGCTTCTTTAAAAATATTGCCCTTATAACATAACGCTGATAAGTAAATTGAATATAAAACCATTAGAATCCATGAACCTGGCCACATGATCCATAGAACTGAGAAAATTAAGGCAGAGACAATAACTAATATCTTACTCTTGCGGCTAAAACCTATTCCCATGATAACGAATAATGCTAGCCATAAAGCTTGCCCGATATATGCTCCGAAAATATTATATTTAAACCAGTAAATAAATGCAGGAGCAGTAGAGAAAAGTACACTAGCTAAACCAGCTACGATCCAGTTCCTCGATACAAGAAATGTTGAAACAAAAACTAGTAAGATGTATATAATTCCCATAAATAAGACCATATACCATGGAGAAACATTAAGAGTCAAAACAAATAGGTCAATCAATATAGGTGATAAATATAAATTCCTACCATCTATTAGTCTGAGATAAGTATCGTTATGCGGATCACCGCCACTCCTTAAATAATCTATTACATGTAAATGAAACCATGAAACCATGTCATCGGGGACATCCCTATAGGGAAGATTAATGTAGGATAAATACCCATAGAGTACCAAGCTAATAATTAATAAAACAATGCCACCAACAAGCACTAATTTATGACCAGGCATTGTATACTCCCTTAGTAGTACTACTCATTAGCTAGAATCAACAAATATTACATGTAGGAAATAAAACTATTTCCCAACACATCTTTAATAACAAATTAGTGAAGAAAAAACCAATCAATAACCTTAAAACACCATACGAAATAGTAATGTACTAAGAAGAGGGACTAACAAATGAGAAGGATCAAGAAAGAACTAGTAGGACATTTACTAGAATATGATTACTTGATCGAAAAAGCATCAAAGATCGTAATAGTGTTGGTGACTCTTTCAACAATAGCTATTATACCTGACTGGCCAAGAACACTGTATAATTACTCGGTGAACCCATATGCATACGGGCTCCAATACATAGGATTATCAATACTCGTAACCGTACTCGTATTAGTGAGCGCTTTAACAGCATTTGTAATACCACATTTATCACCGACATTTAGACCGACAGGATTTAGAAAAACAAGAGATAAAAGAATGCTTTCAATATACTTAACACTCACTAGCACACTATTGTCAATAGTCATACTCGGTTATATCTTACTAGAATATTATAGGTAAGAGATCACTCCTTTTCTAGAAACTCCTTATTAGCAATTAATGGAATACTAATTATATCAACATAACCAAGTAAACAGTAATTTAGAGCTTCATCAACACGGAGTAAGAGCAAATCATTCTTTCTCACACGTCTATCTCTAATATAAGAATCTTTCAAAACCCTAACCACTATTTTATCATCAACTCCAACTAGTAATCCAGCAAAAAACTTTGAGACTAAGTCTATTATGGATTTTATCTTATCATATAAAAAGTCATCAATGGATTCTCCAGATTTCTCGCCGCCTAACAAGTATTTAGAGATCCTTATCCTTGAAAGCATTTCAGCGTCTTTAAAGGAATGTTCAAGAACATTATAAAAATACTTTCTCGAAACAGGATCTACATATGGTAGGAGCTCCATCGAGTTCTTCATAAAAGAAACATATTCAGCTATTCTAGATGTTGGAATAGTTGTTATCTTTTTAGAAAAAAGCTCTTCCCTAACTAAGCGTATAAATGTATCATACATTCCTAACACCTACTCTGTCAATATTAACAAGTCTAGCCAACCCCTTAAAAACTAAGTAGAGTCCTAGACAAGCATCTATGTCGAAAGCTAGTCCTTTCTTTAAATTAACAACATTATCAAAAACTAGTAGACCAGAAATATCTATTAATGGCTTAATTCTAACAATGCCCTCCCATGGACAATACTCTAAGAAGTCAAACCTGCTAAAAGAATTAATATTGATCTTTTTGACTATAAGACCTGATTTACCGTTTATAGAGTTACCAAACCTAGATAATCTAGAAATGTCCATGGTGACTACAGCATCAATAGCTATTCTTAGATCATTAATTATTTCCTCTACCTCGTCTACGGGAACCTTTATGAAAGCACCTGTTTTTACACCAATGTTTTTCTCAACTACATATTTCAAGAGTCTCTTTCTTAAACCATATTCTCTCTGTGATAACAAGATATAGGGTTCTCGTTTACCTATAGGTGGAAATATCCTATGGAGTTCAAAACCTTCTAGTGAAATATATGTTGCTATTTCTCTTCTCTCATCACTTGTTAAACTCCATGCATCTTCGTCGAGGACTTTTACATGAAATCCTCTATTACCCGAGAAATATATCACTATATCCTTGAACCCGAACTCGTCTTTGAGAATACTGTATAGTTTCTTTGCATCAGTAAATGCTCTATCCAAACACCTTGATGATAATAAGGAATAAGCTAAGGGCTTCTCGCCACTCTCGGGACATTGGGATACTTTCTCTTCATATACTTTGTTTTCACTAATACAAATGTATAAGGTCTTATCGCATCCAGGATAATGGTCAGCATCTATATCAAATATTAGATCCGATCCTAGCCATCCCTTCATATCCATTTTATCAGCTGAAGGAGATTCATAATATGCTGAAGAATAGTACAAGTGTACAGGTGTTTTCTCCGATAATATATAGTTGTATAATACAGCTAGGCTCGGAAAACTCAAATGCCTAATATATACACCGTCTTCAAGACTCTGAACAGCTATTTCTCTCTTATGGATATATATTGGTTCTTCAAGTGGTTTTTTAGAATAGTACTCACGTATAAGTTTCTTCATTAATAAAAATTCTTTACTCAACTCTCGGCGCGACATAAAATACTAACCTTCCTCCATGAGGTAGTGTATAGTTTATCTTACATGGAACAGCTGTTGCAAATTCAAAGTCTAGTTCCTCGGCAGCCTGCGAAGCCCCAGAAATATCCGATAAATAATCAACGGTATAAATTGCTCTCGCATCTTCACTAGCCTCAAACTCTATTAAAGCACCATTATCAACGCTGAGCTCTATCTCGGCTTCAACAATATCTCCCGCAGCTTTCGCGATTATCTTCTGCTCATCCTTAACAGCTATGAACTCTATTGCATCACTTACTGGCTCAAGTTCCTTTACTATATCCCTAAATGTTGAGGGAAGCATTTTTGCTTTCACAGTAAAGGGTATTTTTAGTTCTGGGAGTTCTTCAGCAATAGTCTCTAAGCTAGGTATAATAAACATTCTAGTTCCTCTACCAATAAATATTATTGCTAATCTCCCTGCTTCAAGAGTTCTTAACTCTAATTCATCGCCTTTAACCGCTCTCCTCAGTATCTTGGTTAGATCCTCCATGTTTACTCCAACAGTTTCTTCTTTTTCAAACTCATACTCGATTAGTCCTTCTCGAGGAATATAGAAATCAACCATGACTATTCTAGACGGGTCTATTGCTTTCAACCTAATACCATCTTCTTGGATCTTATATGCTGCCTCATCAATAATTTTACCGATAGCACTCATAGCATAACGCCATGCTCTAGCATCAGCGAATCTAAGCCTCATAAAGTATACGCCTCCAAAACAATTATTCTTACAAGTAATAAATTATTGTGTCTAAAAGTAATAATTTTAATTCTTACAAAAATTCTATGCTTCCAGCATTGATAACAGAGATGCTGTGATTTCTTTAGCTCTTTTTATCAATGTTTTTGAAGAAATATAGGGTGGTGTAGAATAATACGCTAGGTGAAGTATATCGTTTAATTGATTGAGAAACCTCATAACAAGTTCTCGATCAACTTCTCCCTGTTTTGAAATATAATCCTTACTCATTCATATTCCCTCCATACATGACCGCATCTTCTGCATTTATAGAATCTTGTAGGGGGTTCGTCAGCTGCTCTTGTCTGTATAAACCAATAATAGGCTTCATGATAACCACACCTAGGACATGTAACCTCGCGTGTTATTGGTAATCCCCTCATTCTATCCTCTTCTGTTATCACGATAGTCTTCTCTTTTTCGCTATGTTCGATCTTCATGCTAAGCCTATAAGCTTTGAGATCTCTAGCAGTTGCTTTGATCTTGAACTTGCACCTAGTACAAACTAAGTAGTATTCATTACCTATTTTTTCAGGCCTCATTAAACCGCCGCATCGAGGACAAAATCTAGGCACCTTGATCACCGCATAAGCAATGTAATTTTATCTTGGGTATTCTTATTGAATAATTTTATTCCTTAATAACAATGCTTATTTTAGCACTTATAATATTCGTTTCCAATCTTGTACGTAATATAGCTTAAACATTTACTTATTTTCCATATGTTATGACAAAACATGCTCTTATACAATAAATAGACGGAACCTTCCATGATCTTTAGACCAGGGAAAAATATTGAATACTTGTTAGGATCGTTACAAATAATATAATATGATACCTCGTCTCTTGTTGCTAATTTATTGAATCCTATAACCGGGTTGAGAATCTCTTCTTCGCGAAATACTTTAATCTCTTCTAAAAATTTCTTCTATAAACCATGTATATATGAAAACCATTACCATAATAATAAACTAGAATCCTAGCTTCAGGTTTCATATTTTAGATTCAACCTCTTTCCTGAAATCTGCCAATATGTTCTTAATATTTGTAACAATCTCTGATAAGACTTCGCCTATATCAACTCCTTTCTCAACGGTTATTACTATCTCTAACCTGTTTTGAAGAGGATGTGGTATTCTGTAAGAAGCATATACTACTTTAGGATGCTTCATTGCTTCTTTTGCTATTAAATTACCTAAAGTATCGTCTTCGCCTGTGATCTCTATTACTATCTCGTTCTCAGCTTGTCTTGAAACCCTTAATTCCAAATATAATCACCTTATTCTCTTAATAGTATCCTACATTACAAATTCTTATACTCACTAATAAATTCATTTAAGGCTTTTCTCCATTCTTTCTTAATCCTATACTTTCCTTCCTCATCTTTATCCATTATTCCCATGAAATACGCCCTTGAAAGAACTTGTTCTGGATCCATTTTTAGCACAATAGATGATACAACGACAAAGTACTTAGAGGTAGTTCCTCTAACATCATACTTTATAGCATTGATTACTTCCCAGATCTTATTAACAATCTCCTCTATAAGCTCCGTAGGGGCATCTGTATATATTTCTGTCTTTTCTTGGTTTAGTCCTGCTTTATAACCTAGACGCTCAAGAATTTCAACAAGTACTATGGGCGGAAAAGTCTTACGCGTTTTCTCTACCAAATATGCTATCTTAATCCTTTTAATTCCTCCTCTCAGAGTTGTTATGGAAGATTTATAACTTGAAACAAGCCTTCGAATATATTCCCACGCATACTTAATATCTGTTTTATAACCATACATTGTAATATATAATCCGTCTTCCTCGATAGTTATATCAAGGTATTCAACGCTTGGAATCTTCTCCCTAATAAGCTCGGCTAACTTAAAACATTCTTCTCCTCTACAGGGTATGTAGAAAAAACGCTTGATTAAAGGCAAGTTATCACCGAAACAGATACATTACGCTTATTTTCCTGTTCTCAACGTTTCCACAAACAGGACAGATAAGCCTATTATCCCTCTTCCTCAATATCGCTCCACATTTACTGCAGAACGCAGCAATAACACCTAGACCTGGCTCCTTGGTAGTTAGCTGGTATGGCTGATAATTAGTTATAACCCTGGCTCTAATAACATCGCCTAGCCTAAATGCATCATACATGGTCTCTATGTATTCTGGACTAACCTGTGAAACATGTATTATTCCTGTAAAATCAGTTGATTTAGATGGTTTTTCTTCAATAGCATATATGTCTACAAACACGAGGTCTTCGGAAATTCCAGATATTATTCCTTCAACAATATCGCCTGCTCTAGGAACATATGGTTTTCCTTTCACATGGCGTACACTAATACTTCTCTTTACAATATCGATTAAGACCCTACCGACTAGCTGAGACCTTATGGTGCCTCTCTCATCAACGTATGCTCCAGGACCTGGAAAATATTCTTCTTCAACACCTATTTCGTCTCCTGGTGTTACCGGCATTCCCTGTCTCGACTTACTAGTAGTCATTGTCTCACACCTCTTTCCTAAAGACGTAAAAAACAGTTTTAACTCTATATACTTTCCTCCTATGTGTCTCGAACATCATAGGTATTTCGAAATCAATTATCTCTCTATGCACTATCTTAAATCCATTCGTTTCTGCAAGTTCTTTAACTAATGTATCTAGTCTCTGTGAAAACTTATGAATAGTGTATATTGAAGAAGCTATTTTAAAAGCCTTGTCCAAAAACAATAAGTCTAGGCCTCTATTCTTTTTATATACTCCAAAAGGTGGATTCATCACAACCGTATCAACTTGGTTAAAAACAAGTTCTCTTACATCAGTATTTATAAGCACATATTTACCGCAGAATCGCTCATTGTATAAAGACATATTCTTATTAGCATATAGTAATATGTTATCGTCAAGATCGATTCCTATCACAAGCTTAGCTCCTAGGACTAATGCTGCGTAACCGAAACGAAAACCTCCACATCCAAGATCAAGTACTATTTTATCTTGAATGTCTCCTTTCATAAATGCATGCCAAATAATATGCGCCACGATCCACGAAGGTGTTTCGTATTGTTCTAATTCTCTTCTCGGAAAAGGATACCTAGGTAGATTCTCTAGGAGTAGCTCAAGAGATTTCTTATCCATGTAAAACACCATATAAATACATTATCAATCAATATGCATGCAATGTTTTTTAAGAAAGATATTTGAAGTTACTAATCAAAATATACCTTTGACAAAATATATTATTTCGGTGAAGGGGTTGGATGGAATAACAGGTGGAGATATTATAGGTTTATTGTTTTGGCTAATATTCCTATATATTATACTCCATCCACAGCTACAATACAAATCTCTACAAAACGCTAGGCTGAGAATAATACGTGCCATGGAGAAGAAATACGGGTGGAGAGTAATCACAATGATTCATAGACAAGAAAAAATAGGGTTCCTCGGAATACCAATGTACAGATTCATAGACATAGAAGACTCCGAAGCAATATTAAGAGCTATAAGGAGTACTCCCCCAGAACAACCAATAGCACTAATCCTACACACACCTGGTGGACTCGTACTAGCAGCTTCCCAGATAGCCATGGCACTGAAAAGACATAAAGGAAAGAAAATAGTTATTATTCCACATTACGCTATGAGCGGGGGAACATTAATTGCCTTAGCGGCTGATGAGATAATAATGGATCCAGACGCTGTTCTCGGACCGCTAGATCCACAACTTCAAACACCCAAGGGAGCGTTTCCAGCACCAAGCTTGATCAAAGTAGCTAAAATGAAAGGAGATAAAGCATCAGATGATATCTTAATCTATGCAGACATAGCCGAGAAAGCACTTACCGAGATCCAAAACACTATCAGATACTTATTAAAAGACAAGCTTCCAGAAGAAAAAGTAGAAGAAATCACAAAGAAACTAACTGAAGGCTATTATACACATGACTATCCAATAACCGTTGAAGAAGCAAAGAAAATGGGATTACCAGTATCAACAAATGTTCCACCAGAAGTATACGCCTTAATGGAACTCTACCCGCAAGCAATACAACAAAGACCCGGAATAGAATATATCCCTCGCCCACACATACCTTACTATCACCAGAAAAGAACTGAAGGCAAATAATAATCAATTATTTTTATTTTACCATGGAAACACGTATTGTCTAATATTATTCAAAATCATTAAATACTCTCCAGGAGTTAGGACAGGCTTATAGAAACTAGTTATGTCATCAACGGGTATTCTAGGACAACTAGTCACCACATAGAAATCGAGATTAAAAGCATTATCAATAGAAACTAGTCTATCTTCATTCACATAATCCGAGACAATTAAATATGGTTCAAATCCTTTCTCTTTACTCAATCTATACAAATATTTAACCAGTCTATCTCGATACTGTCCAGGTGATACACCAATTATTAATCCTACTCTCCTATAGTTATTATTCCTCACATGCTCTACTAAATACAAGCGCTTAGCATATGTTTTAACAGCATCTTTCGTAAAGTCTATAACTTTACCAGAGTAGGGATCATATATTATTATTGGTTTACGAGAAACAAGGTATGCACCAAGAGCGTGAAAACGCCCTCCAGAAACAGTAAGTACAGCGTCGATTTTATCAATAATACTGATCAAAGCACTATACTCACAACCCAGAACTTGGCCAGGAAACATTTGATTATACGCTGATTTACCAATATAGGTTCTAATCCCTCTTGACTCTAAGAATTCTCTTATCTTGCCAAGGATCTTTACGTGCTGAATAGATGCAATTAAACCTATTCTTTTAAAATTCTTACTAAAAATTGTTTGATATATTTCCTCTAACTCTTCTAGCTGAGGAGTTCTCATATAAAAAGCTGGTATATAGAGTATTTTCTTCCCAATACTTGTGGATATTAATGGGTATTCGTTATGACCTATGTGAATAATTATATCAGGCTTAATAAGTTCTAACTCCCCCACGGAAATATAACAAGAACCATAAGACGGGCTAGAGGAAAAATAGAGTTCAACAAATAACTCTTTTGATAGGAAATATTCTCTTATACAATCATAAAGCTTTTTCAAACCATCAGGAGCTGTTAAAAGTATCTTCTTAACGCCACGAACAGCTTCTAAGAGAGCATTATAGTCTATTTCGTATAATTCACAAATACTATCTCTGCCCATGTTTGACCCGTCTCTATTAATTTAGGCTTAAATAACCCTACTATTTTACACATAGAAAGAATAGTTCTATGTATTATATTTTATGTTTTAGCAACAAAACTATTGTGCCATATTGGGAGAAATTTATATCGGTTTAAGACCTGGTTTTAAGGGTTTGAACACTATTCTCGCTGGCAATGGTAGTTTTGAAGCTGCTCTTCTCAATGCTTCTTTAGCATGCTCCACATGTTCTTTCTTAATCCTAACCTCCATAACTACTGTTCCGGGATAGACACGTGCTGCTGTCCCTATTGGTTTGCCAAATGCTTGTCTCATACCGTCTTGTAGACGGTCTGCACCAGCGAAAGCCATCATTTTGTTTTCTCTGAGTACGTGGTGGGGATAAACTCTTATTTTTAAGAAGTAGTTCTGATCACCTACACTTGTGCTTAGATATTTGTTTGCCATTACACGTGCTGCTTCTAGTGCATTATGCCTTATTTGTCCTGCCTCAATCATTACTAGTTCTGCCACGTAGTCATAGTCACCGTGTATGTTACCCATCTCAAACTTGACTATTTTTGGCTGTGGAACACCGGGTATGTATTCTCTCCTAGTGTATGGTGGTCCACTGAAATGTGTATAACACCTAGCCGGTCTGAGCGGCAAAGCATTCACCTCATAAACATAGCGTGGTTCTCAAACCTCTTTTCCTTAATAATCTTTTTTAAACTTATCTATTTTTCCAGAACCATTATTCTAGGATATAAGCTTCCATGATAAACTACTCGTTCATGTATAATTTTGAAACCTGCTCTTTTGGCTATTTTGTATACATAATTATATTCCGTAGTTATAATAGTCAAATGTCCTCCTTCCCGAAGTGCTTTGTAAGAGGCTTCTAAGAACTTATTATAGAGCTTCCTTATAGATGATGGATCGCCATATCTAATTCCGTACGGTGGATTAGATACAATATGATCAACATTATCTATTACTTCATTAAGCCTTGTAGCATCCCATACACCAAAAAATACCCTCTTATAGACTCCTGCCGCATATGCGTTCATTTTTGCTCCTCTTATGTGTCTTGGATTCTGATCATAGCCGAAGATATGTGCATCTTCATGTATTAGTGCTGCTTCTATAGGTATTGTACCACCTCCACACATGGGGTCAACTATTATATCTTTGTCTCGCGTACCTGATATCGTTAACATGGCATATGCAAGAGTTGGTTTAAGCGCGGCTGGATGATCATATATTCTATATCCCCGTCTATGCATGCTCCACGGCCCTGTTAGAGAAACGCCTATGTATATCTTATTGTCCTTAACAAAGACATGGACTATCACGTTAGGAGTTCTAAGATTAACGACTGGTTTCCTACCAGTTTTTGACTCAACAATTCTTATAACTAGTTCACCGACAAGCCTCGATACATCAATAGATGTGAACTCATGTTCACCAACACGCTCTGTATCCACCGCGAAAGTGGTATACGGGGTTACATAATAATGTATATCTTTTAGCCCCTCAATGATCTCGTTTTTAAGCTTCAATAAGTCCTCGTGCTTCTTTCCAATCAATCCTTTCCACATCAACAAGAATGCACGATTAATGCTTCTCAACCTATATATTGCTTCCCACGATACATTATATTCTAATTTATGATAAATATGCCCACTGAGACGTGAATACTCTACATTACCTCCAAGTTCTGCTTTAATCTCTTCCGCAGCAATGTCTTCGATTCCTGGATTAACAGTATATATAAGCTCCATAATAACAACGCTCTCCAAATTATTATATATACAGAAATAACTAATTCAAAAAACATACAAAAATATACTTAATCACCACGAGAATAAGGATTATTACGGGGAAACTATTTCAATGAAAATATAGAGTAAGCGGGGGTGCCCGAGCCCGGCTAAAGGGGGCGGACTCAAGACGGGTGCTTTTGCCCAGGGGAGATCCGCTGGCGTAGGCCTGCGTGGGTTCAAATCCCACCCCCCGCACCATACTTCTTCGTAACAAAACTTGTTAAATCAATGGAGTGATTAATATACTGTATAATCATTATATAATAATGTTATACTACTATTGGGTGATGAAAACGTATCCTCCATGTGAAGTAATTGGAAAGAAAATACTGCCATTGATAAGATCATATGTTGCAAGAGAGCTCATAGAGAAGTACAAGTTCACACAAATGGAAGTTGCTAAAAAACTAGGAATAACACAAGCAGCTGTAAGTCAATACCTCCATCATAAGAGAGGGGCAAAATCTATGGAAGAATT